>JALRGK010000054.1 GCA_023253415.1 Rhodocyclaceae bacterium | reverse complement strand
GCTGAAGTTTTCCATCAGTCCCGAACAGGCGATCGAGGCGATGGTTCGCCCTGCGACCAAGGGCTATCTCAGCCCGGAAACCGCCGCTGAACAGGCACTGGACGACATCAAGGCGCACGAGGTGGCGATGGTCACCGGCATGGATGTCGCGAACGCTTCGCTTTATGACGGCTCGACCGGCACCGCCGAAGCGGTGCTTGTGGCCAAACCGGTGGCTAAGCCAACAGCACCGGAACAGCCCGGGTTTCGGTATGAGATCCGCAATGTGCGTCTGAAGAACGGAACCATGTTCTTTGCTGATGAGTCGATCAAGCCGGTCTTCCGGGTGGATGTGACAGACCTGAACGGCTCAGTGCAAGGCATCAGTAATGAGCCCAACCGTTATGCCTCGCTGGTCCTCAATGGCCGTGCCGCCAAAACAGGCAGTCTGCGGGCACGCGGGCAGCTGGCTTTTGCCGACCCGCGCCAGAACAATGATGTGAGCCTGATCTTCCGGAATATTCCGTTGAATGCCACGAATCCTTATACGATGACTTTTGCCGGCTACCCGATCGACGATGGCCGGATCGATGTGGATTTACGCTACGTCACCAAAAATGGTGAGTTGCAGGGCAAGAACCGTTTTGTGATCAAGAAGATCAAGCTAGGTGAACCCGTGCCGGATTATCAGGGAACGCGTTTACCGTTGGGCCTCGCGATTGCCCTGCTGGAAGATTCGGATGGCATGATTGATGTGAATATTCCGGTGCAGGGAAATGTGAATGCGCCCGAATTCAGCGTGGGCCACCTGGTCTGGCAAGCCGTTAAGACCTTGTTGTCCAATGTCGTCACGGCACCATTTCGTGTACTGGGCGCGTTGTTGGGTATCGAGAATATGGATGCCATTGCCTTTGTGCCGGGAGAAAGTGCCTTACCTCCCGAGGGAGATGAGCAGCTGGCCAAAATTGCTGACTATCTGGCCAAGCATCCCAAAGCCAAGTTGGTCATTCATGGTACCTATGATCCATCCATCGATGCGACCGAACTGGCGCGGGCGATGGCCGATAAAGCCATACTGGAAGCTTCGGGCATTAAGGTGGTGGCAGGTGAGCCTTTGCCGCTGCCCAACCTGACCGATCCGAAGGTGAAGGCGGGCCTCAAAACCGCGTATGGCGCCCAGGTGGGGCAGATTAAACTGGGCCAGCGTCTGCTCACACTACCGGATAACGCAGACCGGGATAACCAGCTACGTCAGGAGCTGATCCAGAGTTATAAGGTGACGGATGGCCAGCTTAAGCAATTAGCCGATAAACGTGCTGAGGCGATGAAGGCTCGACTGGTTGGCGTCGATGCTAAATTGTCAGAGCGAGTCAGTATCGGTGATACAGAGACGGTGTCATCCGATGGTGCGGGTATCCCCATCAAGGTTGAGATTGAAGCATCCTAGGTGGCATCGCTGATACTGCGGTAGCGCGCCTTGTGTAGGGCTTGAACCTTGGCGCCCACATGCTCTGGCGCGATCCCCAGCTGGCGTAGCGTTTCTTCGGCGAGACTGAGGCCGCTCTCGAATACTTCCGGCACGACTTCGGTGGCGCCGAGCTGGGTAAGGCGGAGGCGGAAGCTGTCGTCCGGTGCGCGCACCACAATCCGTACATCGGGTCGTGCGCGGCGAATCGCGACCAGCATCCGTTCAACCGCCGCCGGGTCGGGAAAGCAGATGACGATCAGGCGGGCGGTATGCAAACCGGCAGCGGTGAGCACTTCGGGTCGTTCGGCCCGCCCGAAAATGAT
>JALRGK010000180.1 GCA_023253415.1 Rhodocyclaceae bacterium | reverse complement strand
CCGTAACCAGCTGGAGCGTGGCCGTCGCGTTGTGGAAGTGCTGAAGCAGCCGCAATACGAGCCGCTGAGCGTTTCGAAGCAAGCCGTGGTGCTGTATGCAATCACCCGTGGCTACGCCGATGATGTGGAAGTGAACCGTGTTCTGGAATTCACCCGCACTCTGATTAGCGACATTGAACACAAGAACGCTGCGCTGCTCGACAAGGTTGAGCAGACCAAGGATCTGGACGCTGACTCGGAGAAAGCACTCGTTGCTGCCATCGAAGCATTCAAGTCTGCTTGGGTTTGATCTAGGAGAGCGCCATGCCAAGCGGCAAGGAAATCCGTACTAAGATCAAAAGCGTAGAAAATACGCGGAAGATCACCAAAGCCATGGAAATGGTGGCGGCATCCAAAATGCGCAAAGCGCAAGAGCGGATGCTCAAAGCCCGTCCCTATGGTGAGAAGATCCGCCGCGTTGCTGCGCACCTATCGCATGCGCTGTCAGAGTACAAGCATCCGTTCCTCGAGAAGCGTGACCAGATCAAAAAGGTCGGCATTATTCTCGTGACTTCGGACAAGGGTCTCTGCGGTGGCCTGAATACGAACGTTCTGCGCCAGCTCGTGAATAAAATGCGCGAGCTTGACGGTCAGAAGGTTCAGGTTCAGGTAACGGCGATTGGTAGCAAAGGCTTCGCATTCCTCCAGCGCAACGGTGCTGAAATCGCATCGCAAGTGACTGGCCTGGGTGACAATCCACACATTGACAGCCTAATCGGGCCAGTCAAAGTGCAAATTGATGCCTTCAATGCCGGTGAAATCGATGAGCTGCACATTGCCTATACGCGCTTCGTAAACACGATGCGCCAGGAACCGGTTGTCGAACAGCTGCTGCCGCTTTCGGGCGACACAGTAGGTTCGGAATCGAGCCGCTGGGATTATGTCTACGAGCCGGATGCCAAGTCCGTGATCGATGATCTGCTGGTGCGTTATCTCGAGGCGCTGGTTTACCAGTCTGTCGCCGAGAACATTGCATCGGAACAAAGTGCCCGGATGGTAGCCATGAAGGCTGCTTCCGATAACGCAAAGAACGTAATCGAAGAGCTGAAACTGGTCTACAACAAGACCCGCCAGGCAGCGATTACGAAAGAGCTGTCCGAGATCGTCAGCGGCGCAGCAGCGGTTTGAATTTTTTAGCTTAGGGATATAACGATGAGTCAAGGAACAGTCGTTCAGTGCATCGGTGCTGTGGTTGATATCCAGTTTCCGAAAGAGCACATGCCTAAAGTCTTCGAGGCCCTGCGTCTCGACGATAGCGCCAGCAATAGCCTGGTGGAATCGGGTCTGACTTTTGAAGTTCAACAACAGCTCGGTGACGGCATCGCCCGTACCATTGCGCTGGGTTCAACCGATGGCATCCGCCGCGGTATGAAGGTCAACGCCTCTGGCGCCCCGATCTCCATCCCGGTTGGTCACGGCACCCTGGGTCGTATCATGGATGTGCTGGGTCGTCCGATCGATGAAGCTGGCCCCATCGAGAGCGATGAGCTGCGTCCGATTCACCGCGCCGCTCCTGCCTTCGACGAACTGTCGCCGTCGGTTGAGCTGCTGGAAACCGGTATCAAGGTGATTGACCTGATCTGCCCGTTTGCTAAGGGCGGTCAGGTGGGTCTGTTCGG
>JALRGK010000206.1 GCA_023253415.1 Rhodocyclaceae bacterium | reverse complement strand
GGTTGGCGACGGAGGTGCCGCCGTATTTCTGAACGATGAGAGCCATCAGTAGGTCTTTTAGAGGTTGAACAAACCTGGAAATTATAGCCTATTTTTCTGCCAAAGCCGTATCAGGCAAGGCCAAGCGCCGATCATCCCTGTGGTGTCATATGCCGCGCCGCACCATTTGAGTGCACAAAAGTTTGACATTTGTCAAAGACTGCCTAAATTAAAAACAGGCGCGGGAGAATAAAAATGACATCAACAGACCAAAAGCGCTTCAAGCCCCGTGGAGACCGGGGCAAGAAGACTCTGGCACTAAAAGCCAAGCTCAATCTGTCACCCAGAGAGTTGCGTGTTAAATTGGGTTTAACGCAAGCCGAGTTCTGGGCGCCGGTGGGTGTCTCTCAGAGTGGTGGATCGCGTTATGAATCCGGCCGAAAACTCCCGGTATCCATCAGCACCCTGCTCCATCTGGTCCATATCGAGCAAATTGATATGAGTGATCTGAACGGTGATCAAGTGCTGGTTGGCAATTACCTGAAGCTGCACGAGCCTGAAACCTTCGCCACACTACTGGCTGCCGCTCAAGCACTGAAGCGCTAGCGTTTAGATGCTGATCTGTACTTTGACCCCGGTAGCCCGGATTTTGTTGGCCCATTCGGTCATTTGAGTTTCGTTCAGCGCTGTGAGGTGCGGCGCTTCTGGCTGCAACGAGGGGCGTGCCAGGCCGTAGAGATGAACGCCCTCGATCTGGTGGGCGTTTCGCGCCACGAATTCCAGATAAGCCCCTTCGTCTTCTGCACCCGGTGGTTGCCCATCCCAGGCGACCCAGCAGGTTTGCAACCAGACCTTGGCCAATGAACAGGCGATGTCCAGACGGCCTTGAATCTGTTCAGGCTTGTAACTGATGCCGTTGATGCGCTTCATCGATGCCGGCAACAGACGATCCACCTTGAACCACACGACGCCACCCGCTTCGGCCAGGGCTTTCACACCCGCCTGGACTTCTGATCGCCGCATGAGGCTGCCGTTGGTAATCAGCACCAGCGGGATTTCCAGCCCGTGGGTATCACGCTGACGACGGGCAATCTCGATGGCTTCGACAAATTGCGGTGAGCTGGTAGGCTCACCATTCCCGGAAAATGCGATATCGCGGATCTGCCGCATCGTTTCGGGCGTATCTGGCGGAATCATCGGGCTGAGCGCCGGGTTATCCAGCAAGCCTTTGAGTTCGGCCTCCAACAACGGCAGATTGACTTCCGGTGCATCTCCTCGGTGCAGACCCGGCACCTGGCAATACGCGCACGCCCAGTTACAGGCATTATTGGTATTGAGGTTGATGCCGATCGAGATACCCTGCATGCGTCGCGAGAGCACGGGGTACACGTACTTTAGGTTCAGGAAGTCCGGATCGTGGTCACGAAAGGTCAGCCAGCGGACCGGTTTGGCAGCATCAGTCGGGTTCGTCATGCGCCAATGATACAATCTGCGCTCTCGTTTAGACCGGAAATCGCCCTACTATGCGCATTACTCGCCGGCTGGAATTTGACGCCGGCCACCGCATTCCTGATCACCGTAGCCAGTGCCGTCATCTGCACGGGCACCGCTATGCGATGGAGATTACGCTATCGGGCGACATCATCGAGCGCAATGGCGACCCGGCCAATGGCATGGTGATGGATTTCGGCGACATCAAGACGATTGCGCTGCAAGAAGTGGTTGAGCTGTGGGATCACGCCTTCTTGGTTTACGCGGGCGATACCGAAGTACGCCAGTTTCTGGAGCGCATGCCGGGGCACAAAACCGTGGTCCTGGATGTCGTACCCACCGCTGAAAACCTGGCAACGGTCGCCTTCCGTATCCTGGCGCCGAAATACACCCATGCTTACGGCAACAATCTGAAGCTGGAGCGCGTTCGCCTGTACGAAACTCCCAATTGCTGGGCAGATGCCATCGACCCGATCGACTTCGTTGAACCGAAGCCTTAAATTCCGAGACGTTTGCCCGGCGGCTGTGTGGCGCTAGCCGACCTTTTGATACACCCGTGCAAAGCGGCTTTGACCACACACGCCAAAATCACCGGGGCCGTATTGCATCAACCAATCCCCGGCTTCGCCATGTAACACATCACGCCCCGCCGAACGGGCAGCCGTAAATGGCTCGTTGATCTGCTTGGCCAGCACCGGCACCGGCTTCGCCATATAGGCGCCATCCTCGCCATCGACTGTGGGTGGCACTGCCTGATACTTGGTATCAAAACGATGCCGATCCACGCTCCAGCGATCCCCCGTGCAACCCGTGATAATGGCATCACCAGACTGATACCTGTTCGGGCCTTCGAGGCTGATCAGTTCACCGGGCAATGACGCAAAGTTCACCTGCACGATTTCAGTTTTAATGAAGCGACCGGCGGCCGGGTCCAGCGTCAGATCAAAATCCTTAAGTTCCAACATCTGCGACGCAACGATTCACATCAACGACAACGCGACCACGTACCCGACCTTCCAGCAGCTTCGCGCCAACGTCTATCGCTTCAGCCAGGCCAATCTCGGCAGTATTGGCTTCCAGCTTGGCAACATCCAGATCACGCGCCAGACGAGTCCAGGCCTCCATACGTTTTGCCGAAGGCGCCATGACACTATCAATGCCGTAAAGGGTCACGCCGCGCAGAATAAATGGCATCACGGTAGCGGGGAAATCCGCACCTCCGGCCAGGCCGCAAGCGGCTACCGCACCCGCATATTTCGTCGTAGCGCAGGCATTGGCCAACGTGGTGCTACCCACCGAATCAATCACCCCAGCCCAACGTTCTTTGCCAAGCGGCTTACCCGGCTCGGACAATTCTTTGCGGTCGATAATGTCTGATGCCCCCAAGGCCTTGAGGTGCGCCGCTTCTTCCGGGCGGCCAGTAGAAGCAATCACGGTATAACCCAGCTTGGCCAGCAACATGATCGCCACGCTGCCGACGCCGCCATTGGCACCGGTAACCAGAATCTCGCCATCAGTTGGTTTGATGCCGTGTTTTTCCAGGGCGAGAACACAAAGCATGGCCGTATAACCGGCCGTACCAATCGCCATGGCCTGGCGCTCTGTAAACGTCGGCGGCAGCGGCACCAGCCAGTGACCATTCAGACGGACTTTCTGCGCCAGACAACCGCTGTGCGTTTCACCCACGCCCCAACCATTGAGCACGACTTTATCGCCGGGTTTCCAGCAGGGGTGGCTGCTTTCTAATACGGTGCCGGCCATATCAATACCGGGCGTTAGCGGGAATTTACGGACAACTGGCCCTTTGCCGGTAATGGCCAGGCCGTCTTTGTAATTTAATGTGCTCCAGGCCACCTCAACCGTCACATCACCTTCCGGCAAGGCCGATTCGTCCAATGCCTTGAGCTCGGTACGATAACCGGCTTCATCTTTATTGATCTGTAGGGCGCGGTACATGCGTTGTCTCCGTGGGCTATGGTTGTGTGCCTATTCTATGTCGGCCGGGAGTGAATGCAAGCCCCAAATTCCCAAAAGCAAACGGCCCGCCGATGATTCGGCGAGCCGTTTTATCTGGCGGGTCCGGTGAGATTCGAACTCACGATGGGTTTCCCCACGCCGGTTTTCAAGACCGGTGCATTCAACCGCTCTGCCACAGACCCTAATTCAGTTCAGGCGTGATTCTATCAGCTTGCTTCGGGCTTGGGGGGACGAGGACGTCGCGGACCCCCCGCTGGCTTACGGCCAAAGGGTCTGGCACCGGCCGGTCGCGGGCCACCTGCTGACCGTTGCTGGCCATCGGCCGGTTTTCTGCCCTGATAGCCACCACTTTGCCCACTGCGAGGTGATTTTGCCGCAGCAGGTTTACCCTGGCCTTTACCAAACTGCGACGATTTACCGAACGGCTTTTTACCCCGGTGATTTTTACGCAGGCTGTTCAGAGCCGGCATACCCGCCAGCTCACGATGCAGGTTACGGTCTTCACGTGCTTCCCGACGGAACTCGGCAACGATGTCACGGACGTGAGCATTCTGACCACGGGGCTGACGATCATCATCTTCCCAGGCGTCATCATCATCAATGAACTGCAAAGCGGTCAATGGATCAGTTTCACCGGGTGCCAGCTGGTTGCCGTTATACATGGCATCCAGGATGTAGAGTTTTTCTTCAGGCAGGGTTTCCCAGGGATCACGATCATCCGGGAAATACGGTTGCGCATCCGGGTCACGCGGTTTACGGCCACGCGGCGGCCGCTGATTGGCCTGTTGTCGGGCATAGAGCCAAGCTTCGCCTTCGGCACGTGCCTTGGCGTCTTCATCCAGCTCGATGGGCTGACGGTCTTCTTCGGCATCATCGAGCTCGAGTGCATTATCGCCCTCGCTGCTTTCAGCAGATTCTTCACCACTCTCGGCGCTTTGCTGACGCGCATTACGCGGGTCTGCTGCATACTTGGCCGCCTGCTCGGCCTGATACTCGGCCAGCGCCTCCGGCGACATCGGTTCGTAACCGGGAATAATCTCGGGAACGATTTCCGATCCGAGAAGACGCTCAATCGACTTGAGCAGCACCGCATCGTCATGGGTGACAAAAGCTACGGCATCACCCACACGGCCATCTTCACCATTCAAGACACGATTCAGACGCGCGGGATAATCATCCGGCACCGCAGGTAGGTCGTAATGCACGACACGTTGCATGCCATCCATCTCGAAACCACGCATGGCCATATCCGTGGTGACCAGGGCACTGAGCAATCCGTTCTGGAATTCGTCCAGCGCACGGCCACGCGGCGTCTGGCCACGATGCGCATGCAATGCATTGGCCGTGACACCGCCCTTGGCCAGCTTACGCGCCAGGCCTTCGGCGCCGAATTTGGTACGGGCAAACACGAGCGAACGCGGCCAGGCTTCATCTCGGAACAGCTGGGTCATCAGATCCCGTTTGCGGTGCGGGTCAACGGCGATAAAACGCTGATGCACACGGGTGGTGACATCATCACCTCGGTCGATAATGACCTCTTCGGGATAGTTCAACAGACCGGCTGCGAGACCCCGGATATCGTCTCCCATGGCGCTGGCCACCACCACCGTCTGGCGTGGCGTCGGTAGCAATGGATACAGGCGCTCCAGTTCGGCCGCCTGCCCCATGTCCATCATGCGATCGACTTCATCGAAAACCAGCACGCGGACCGCATCCAGATTCACATGCCCCTGACCCAGATGATCGAGCAGGCGACCCGGTGTCGCAATCAGGATATCCAGACCCCGCTGCAGCGCCTGCACCTGCGGGTGCATACTCACGCCACCATACACGGCAAAGGAGTAATAGGCGTCATGACGACCGTACGTACGAAAAGCATCCAGCACCTGCAGCGCCACTTCTCGGGTAGGGACCAGCACCAGCACGCGCGGACCGCGACCAGCGACCTGGGTTGTCGCTTCACCGTCTTGGAGCAACAGATCAAGTGACGGAATGGCATAAGCGGCCGCCTTGCCGGAACCTGCGGGTGCCGACACCAGCACATCTTTGCCCGTCAGCATGAGCGGAATCAATGCAGCCTGTACCGGCGTAGGGTTCGGGGCACCTGACGTATCGGCGTCCTGAATGGCTTTTAGGCGCGGCTCGGAAAGAGAAAACTGTTCAAAAGACATCGTTGTGGGCCTCAAGGGCAATCCGACTTGAAAACGGGGATGTCAGATCTGTAATCGCTACGACGAGATCGCTAAACCGCGTTCCAGATCCTGACGGATGTCGTCGACCGACTCCAGACCCACAGCAACACGCAACAGATTGTCATGAATGCCTGCTGCAGCACGCGCTTCCGGAGAGATACGACCATGCGTCGTTGTGGCCGGATGCGTGATTGTTGTACGGGTATCACCCAGATTAGCGGTGATCGACAATAACTGGCACGAGTTTACCACACGCCAGGCGGCGTCCTTACCACCCTTCACTTCAAAGCTGACAATCGCGCCACCGGCGCGCTGTTGCTCCATCGCCAGTGCATGCTGCGGATGAGATGGCAGCCCCGGGTAGTAAACCCGTTCAACCGACGGATGACTTTCCAACCATTGCGCCAGTGCCCGTGCCGAAGCCGATTGCGCCTGAATACGAATCGACAACGTTTCCAGCCCCTTGCCCAATACCCAGGCATTAAAGGCAGACAGCGTTGGTCCGGTGGTACGCAGAAAGATGAAAATCTTCTCAACAATGGCCTTGCTGGCACAAACCGCGCCGCCCAGCACACGTCCCTGGCCATCAAGATATTTGGTGGCCGAATGCACGACAATATCAGCACCGAGATCCATCGGGCGCTGCAGAATCGGTGTGCAGAAGCAGTTATCAACCGCCAGCAGCACTGTGTGCTGATGGGCAATCGCTGCTAGCGCACGGATATCCCCGACTTCCGTCAGTGGGTTCGAGGGTGTTTCGCAAAACAGCAGCTTGGTATTCGGGCGCACAGCGGCCGCCCAGGCTGCCGTATCTGTCAGCGGGACAAAGGTTGTTTCGATACCGAAACGCGGCAGGATATTACCCAGCAACTGGATCGTAGAACCGAACATCGAACTAGACGCAACAATGTGGTCACCGGCGCTCAAGTTGGCCATGATCATGGCGTTGATCGCCGCCATACCACTGGCTGTGGCGATACAGTCTTCAGCCCCTTCCAGTGCCGCCAGACGTTCTTCAAACAGCGTCACACTCGGGTTGGTAAAACGGGCGTAGACATTGCCCTCTTCCTCCCCGGAAAAACGGGCAGCAGCCTGCTCGGCGCTATCAAAGGTAAAACTCGAAGTCAGATAGAGGGCTTCACTGTGCTCTTTGTGCTGTGTACGGTCCATCCCGGCACGCACCGCCAGGGTTTCAAGCGCCAAGCCTGCGGGTAAGGGTTTTTTCGTGTTGCTCATACCTTGCTTGATTACTCCTGCCCGGGACGTCGCACGAACATCTCGATCTGTTGCGCCGCGTTACCGCCTTCATCGTCATCACTGGCGCTGGACGGTTTATCCGACTTCTGTTGACGTGATTGCTCAATCGCATCCAGGTAGGCATCATCCACATCACCGGTGATGTAGCGACCCGTAAAACAGGAAGCATCAAAACCGCTGATGTTGGGGTTACACATCCGCACCGATGCTTCGAGTGCTTCGAGATCCTGATAGATCAGCGCATCGGCACCAATCAGTTGAGCGATCTGGGCATCGGTACGACCCGTTGCAATCAGTTCGCTTCGTGTCGGCATGTCAATACCGTAAACGTTCGGGAAGCGCACGGGTGGAGACGCCGAGGCGAAGAATACTTTCTTGGCGCCGGCAGCGCGAGCCATTTCAACGATTTCATGGCTGGTCGTGCCACGCACGATGGAGTCATCCACCAGCATCACATTCTTGCCGGCAAACTCCTGGCCCACGGTATTGAGCTTCTGACGCACCGACTTCTTGCGCGTTGCCTGCCCCGGCATGATAAAGGTACGGCCAATATAACGGTTCTTGACGAAGCCCTCACGGAACGGAATGTTCAGCGCATGGGCCATCTGCATGGCCGCAGGACGCGACGAATCCGGAATCGGAATCACCACATCAATATCGGCCGGATCCATCACAGCACGGACCTTGGCAGCGAGCGCTTCACCCATCTGCAGACGGGTTTCATAAACCGAGATGTCATCAAGCATCGAATCCGGACGCGCCAGATAAACGTACTCGAAAAGACACGGAGACAGCACAGCATTGGCCGCACACTGTTGACGCACCATGCGGCGTTCCAGATCAATAAACACAGCCTCACCGGGTGCCACATCATCCACACGCTCGAAACCCAGCGTATCCAGCGGCACCGACTCCGAGGCCAGCATCCACTCCGGGCCTTCCGGCGTTTCATTCTTACCCAGTACCAGCGGACGGATACCGAAGGGGTCACGGAACGCCAGCAGACCATAGCCCGCAATCATCACGACCACGGCATACGCACCGCGTACACGCTCGTGAACGCCGCGAACAGCCTTGAAGATAGCCGCATGATCCAGCACGGTGCCGTGTGCAGCACGTTGCAGCTCATGGGCCAGCACATTGAGCAACACCTCCGAATCCGAATTGGTGTTGATGTGCCGCAAATCCAGCTTGAACAGCTGCTGCTTCAACTCTTCGGCGTTCGTCAGGTTACCGTTGTGCGCCAGCATCAGGCCAAAGGG
>JALRGK010000196.1 GCA_023253415.1 Rhodocyclaceae bacterium | reverse complement strand
CCTGGAAATAGAGCTTGTTGTCCGGGCCGAAGGCCGTGAACTTCCAGTTGTGATGCACTTCCGGCGGCAGGTTGAAGGCGCTGGTCATCTCGACCGGCGTGCCGGGATTGGCGAGCTTGTCCTCGATGCCGTCGTAGCGGAACACCCGGTTGACCGCGGTGACGTAGAGCGCGCCGTTGCGGAAGGCGAGGCCGTTGGGCTGGGTCAGCCCTTGCGCCAGGATGACATGGTCGCGCTGGCTGCCCTTGTCGGTGATGGCGTAGACGCGGCCGATGATGCGCGTGCCGCCGAAGATCGTGCCCTTGTCACCGCGCGTCATCATGCGCACGCCCGGCATGCCATGGGCCCAGAGCTCGACCTTGAAGCCGGCCGGAACCTTGAGCTTGTTGAGCGGAATCTTGTCGGGCGCCGTCACCTGCATGACCGGCATCGTCTCGCGCGGTGGCTCCATCCTGGCCAAGTGGTGCCTGGCACATCACAAGGAAAACTTCCTCTACACGCACTTCGAAGAGATCTGCGAAATCATGAAGGCCTACGACGTAGCTTTCTCGCTGGGCGATGGTCTACGCCCCGGTTCGATCTACGATGCTAACGACGAAGCACAACTCGGCGAACTCAAGACACTGGGCGAACTGACACAGATCGCCTGGAAGCACGATGTGCAGGTGATGATCGAAGGCCCTGGTCATGTGCCGATGCAGCTGATCAAGGAAAACATGGATCTGCAGCTGGCATGGTGTGATGAAGCGCCGTTCTATACGCTCGGCCCGCTGACCACCGACATCGCGCCGGGCTACGACCACATCACCAGCGGTATTGGTGCTGCCATGATCGGCTGGTATGGCACGGCCATGCTCTGCTATGTCACACCGAAGGAACACCTGGGTCTGCCCGACAAGGACGACGTCAAGGAAGGCATCATCACCTACAAGCTGGCTGCGCATGCCGCCGACCTCGCCAAGGGCCACCCCGGCGCCCAGATTCGAGACAACGCGCTCTCAAAGGCTCGTTACGAGTTCCGCTGGGACGACCAGTTCAACCTGGGCCTCGATCCGGACAAGGCACGCGAATTCCACGACGAGACGCTGCCCAAGGAATCTGCCAAGGTCGCTCACTTCTGCTCGATGTGCGGTCCACACTTCTGTTCGATGAAGATCACGCAGGATGTCCGTGACTTCGCCGCCCAACAGGGCATCGGCGAGACCGAAGCCCTTGAGAAAGGCATGGAAGCCAAGGCCATCGAGTTTGTGAAGACCGGTGCCGAGGTGTATCGAAAGGTCTAAAGCCCGAAGATTAAGGCAGCCCATAAGGCTGCCTTAATCCGGTCCCGTATAATCGCGAAAACTCTTTACGGATCATCACCTTGCGCTGGCTCAACAAACTTCTGGTTACTCTGGCCCTGCTCACCGTCATTGGCTTTAGCCTAGGTGGTGTACTGGTGGCGTTTGCCTATCCGCAGCTACCGTCTCTCGATGTCCTCACGGATTACCGGCCGAAAGTGCCGTTACGCGTTTACACCGCCGATGGCGCACTGATCGGCGAGTTTGGTGAAGAACGGCGCCAGGTGGTTAAGATCAACCAAGTACCCGAGGTCATGAAGCAGGCCATCCTGGCAGCTGAGGACGATCGTTTCTATCAACACTCCGGCGTTGACGTGTTCGGTTTTGCCCGTGCTGCCGCAGCCAACCTCGTATCCGGTGGCAAAAAGCAAGGTGCTTCAACAATCACCATGCAGGTGGCACGCAACTTCTTCCTGTCTTCGGAAAAAACCGTCACTCGCAAACTATACGAAGTCTTGCTGGCACTGAAAATCGAGAAGAACCTCACCAAAGATCAGATTCTCGAGTTGTACATTAACCAGATTTATCTGGGACAGCGTTCCTACGGTTTTGCCTCTGCTGCGCAAATCTACTACGGCAAGTCTCTCGACCAGCTGACACCGGGCGAAGCGGCTATGCTGGCCGGCCTACCCAAGGCACCATCGGCCTACAACCCCGTTGTTAATCCCAAACGCGCCAAGATCCGTCAGCAATACGTGCTGCGCCGGATGCACGACCTGAAATATCTGACTGATGCGCAGTATGAGGCGGCTCTGAATGAGCCGCTGAATGTAAAACGCCACGCCAATGAATTTGCCGTGCACGCCGATTATGTGGCTGAAATGGCGCGCCAGATGGCTAACGACCTCTTCCCTCAGGATATCTACACGCGTGGCCTCACAGTAATTACCACGCTGAAGAAAGCAGACCAGGAAGCTGCTTACAAAGCCATGCGTAACGCTGTTCTGGCCTATGACAAGCGCCACGGCTACCGCGGCGCTGAGGGCTTCGTCGATCTGTCTAAATTGAAGAACGAAGACGATGATGTCGACGACCTGCTGTCCAACTATCCAGACTCTGATTTGCTGAAACCGGCGGTGATTCTGTCACTGGACCCACAAAAGATTCGTCTGGCAGTACGCGGTGGCGACCCGATGATTCTGACCGGTGACCAGATCAAGATTGCACAAAGCATGATGGGCGATAAGGCCCTACCCAGCAAGCGCCTGCGGCCAGGCGCCGTGGTCCGTGTCATCAAGGACGACAAGGGTGTCTGGCAGATCAGCCAGCTCCCTGAAGTCCAAGCCGGATTTGTCTCGATGGCGCCGAAGGATGGGGCTGTGCTCTCCCTGGTTGGTGGCTTCGATTACACACTGAACAAATACAACCACATCACCCAGGCCTGGCGACAACCCGGCTCCTCATTCAAACCGTTCATCTATTCGGCAGCACTGGAAAAAGGCTTTAGCCCCGCCAGCATTGTGGAGGATAGCCCGATCACCATCGGCTCGGCGGAAACCGGCTCCACCGCCTGGACGCCAAAGAACTACGATGGCAAATACGAAGGGCCGATGCGTCTACGCACGGCACTCGCAAAATCCAAGAACATGGTGTCGATCCGCATTCTGCAGGCATCGGGCGTGAAGTACACCCAGGAATACGTGACCCGATTCGGCTTCGAGGCCGAGAAGCACCCCCCCTATCTGACGATGGCGCTGGGTGCCGGTTCCGTAACACCCTGGCAGATGGCGCGCGCCTATGCGGTATTTGCGAACGGCGGCTACCTAGTCAATCCGTACATCGTTCAGGAAATTCGTGATGAGAAGGGCACCGTCGTCGCACAAGCCCAACCGGTCATTGCCGGCGACACGGCACCGCGCGTCATTGAGGCGCGCAACGCATTCGTCATGGATAGCATGCTGCGCGATGTCACGATCTACGGTACCGCTGCCAAAGCTTCGGCGCAGCTCAAACGTACTGACCTCGCTGGTAAAACCGGGACGACCAACGAACACGTCGATGCCTGGTTCTGCGGTTATCAACTAACCGTGGCGGGTTGTGCCTGGATGGGCTTTGATCAGCCGCGGAATCTGGGTAATGGCGAAACCGGTGGCCAAGCCGCACTCCCGATCTGGATCGGCGCCATGGAAACCGCCCTGCAGGGCGTTCCCCAAGGCACACAGCCCGCGCCGGAAGATGTAGTTGCCGTGGACGTCACCAGCAGTCGTAAAGGCGGCGTGGCTAAAGAATACTTCTTCAAGGGGAGTGTGCCGGCCAGCATCGAACCCGAGCCCGCCGACTCCGGTAGCAAGCCCGTCGATTGACTGGCGCTGCCTATACCACCTCCACCTGCCCCATCAGCCTCAGGCCAGATTCACGTGAATCTGGCCTTGTTGTTTGAGGATGCTAGCCAGATGGGCAAACAGGGGTTCCCCTGATCGCGTATCGACCCAGCCTCGTGCCTCATCATGCCGGAAATGAAAGCCTCCAGAGCGCGCCGCCACCCATATCTCCTGGGCAATGACGTGGGGGCTGATGATGACTTTACTACCATCGGCACACTCAATCTCCAGTATGCCGCCCTGCATCTCGAAATCGACATCGGCGCCATCATCCATTGCCTGCTCAACCGCAGTTTCAATCTGGCGTAAGGTTTGCTGACTGTGATCCAAAAACGTTTTTTCGTCCATGATGTCTTTCTGACATAGCTATCTCCGAAGAGGCCATTCTAACGGCTAGCAGTCACGCTGCGTGATACCATCTCGCCATGTCTAAACACCCTGTCCAATGCCGTCTTTTCGCCCTACTGCCTGCAATACTGGCCACGCTCGCTGTGTCGGCCTGTGGCATCAAAGGTGGTCTTTATCTGGCTCCGAACCAGCTGCCGAATGCCAAACCACCGGCCGGCGCTGAAGGTGGCCAGCCACAGCCCGCCGCTGAGCCTACTATTGCGGCTGAATCGCTGCGCAACCCGAGCACCGATTCGCCTGCCCAGATGCTGGCCAACTAATCCCCGAATTCTTCATACACACCGCCTATGTCGCAACGTCAATTTCCGCACAGCCGTCATCTGAACGATCAGAACCAGCACCTGCATTTCGAAAACGTCGATCTGCAAGCCGTTGCCGATGCTCATGGCACGCCGACGTACGTTTATTCACGGGCGGCGCTGACAGATGCTTATCAGGCTTTCGCCGACACACTCGCCAATCATCCGGCTGGCAAAGATGGCCTCGTGTGTTTCGCCGTGAAAGCCAACAGCAACCTCGGCGTGCTCAGCCTGTTTGCGCAACTGGGTTCAGGCTTCGACATTGTGTCCGGCGGTGAGCTGGCGCGTGTGCTAGCTGCCGGCGGCAACCCGAAGAAAGTGGTTTTCTCAGGCGTCGGCAAAACCGAGGCGGAAATGGTCGCTGCATTGAATGCGGGGATTCTCTGTTTCAACGTGGAGTCGGCCAGCGAACTGGATCGCCTGGCCGCTGTCGCAACCCGCGTTGGCAAACGTGCCCCCATCAGCTTGCGTGTCAATCCGGATGTCGATGCGAAAACGCACCCGTACATCTCGACCGGTCTCAAGGAAAACAAATTTGGCGTACCGATTACGGATGCGCTGTCACTGTATCGCCATGCGGCTTCCCTGCCCGCCATTGAAGTCACGGGTATCGACTGCCATATCGGTTCACAACTGCTAGACCCCTCACCCTTTGTTGAAGCACTGGAACGCATCCTGCCGCTGGTTGATACCCTCAAAAGCGAAGGCATTCACTTGCATCACATCGATCTGGGGGGCGGTCTCGGCATCTATTACCATGAAGGCCAGACCGAACCGGTGGTCGGCGACTATCTGCGGCCATTACTCGACCGCCTGACGGGTCGCGGTCTGCGTGTCCTTCTGGAACCGGGCCGCCGCCTGGTGGGTAATGCCGGCGTCCTTCTGACCAAGGTTGAATTTCTCAAACATGGCGAAGATAAACACTTTGCCATCGTCGATGCTGCTATGAATGATCTGGCACGCCCGGCGCTGTATGAAGCCTGGCACGACATCGTCCCGGTGGCCCCCCACAACGGTGAGGCGCGCACCTATGACATTGTCGGCCCCGTGTGCGAGACGGGCGATTTCCTGGGGCAAGCCCGCCCATTGGCATTACAACAGGGTGACCTGCTGGCAGTTTTGTCGGCCGGCGCCTATGGCATGGTCATGAGTTCGAATTACAACACGCGGCCACGGGCTGCGGAAATTCTCATTGATGACCGCACAACCCACGTCGTTCGTCCGCGTGAAACGATTGAAAGCCTCTACGCCGGAGAAACGACCGTTACGTTCTAACGGGGCAAGACGATAAGCAGAGCCAGCGGGATAAAAATCAATCCCGCAATGTTGCCGATCATCACGATCGACGCTACTTTCTGTGGTTCCTGGTTATAACGCTCGGCAAACATATAGTTCAGCACGGCGGGCGGTAACGAACCAAACAGAATCAGCTGAGCGATAAACGCGTCTGACAGATTCAGCGACCAGCCGACCAGTGCCGCTGTGCCCATGCCGGCCAGGGGTCGAACCACGGCCGCCACCAGGCTGGGGGTACTTTCCGAAAACTTCACGTCACAGAGTCGCACACCCAGCGCAAATAGCATCAATGGCACCGAGATATCACCCAGCATCCGTATGGCAAACATCAACGGTTGCCAGAGGTGAATCTGCATCACATTAAATACCAGGCCCAACGCTGCCGCCTGGATCATGGGAATTTTCCAGACATCACTGATGCGTGCTTTGGGATCCAGAATCCAGGGGCCGATGATGAAGTGAATGGTGTTAGACACGAGGAATAGCACCACGGCTGCCGCCATGCCTTCTTTACCAAAGGCCAGCAGCGCCAAGGGAATGCCGAGATTACCGCTGTTGTTGATCATGATCGGCATGCCCACCGTTTTTGGGGCTTCACGTAGAGCACGGGCCGTCAAATAGCCGATGAGCCCGCAGGCAAAAATCGATATCGCGGCACCCCCGGCCAACCAGACGTACTCACGAATATGGAAATCGCCCCCTGCCATCACGGTGAACACCATCGCCGGCGTGAAATAATCCATGTTCAGCCGGTTTGCCACCATCATTTCCGGCTTGTTCTTACGCCCCGCCCAGAAGCCGACAAGAACAACGGCAATCACCGGGAAGATCACTTCAAGAATTCGGATAAACAGATCCATAGTGCGCTCATCTTACCGCGTGTCGGCAGGTCAATCGTCAGGCAGTCTCGATCAACAAGCCTTTGAGATATTCGCCCTCGGGTGCCGTCAGACCTACCGGGTGATCACTAGATGCCATCAGACGTTTCAGAATGCGCGCATCACGCCCGGCATCTGATGCCGCACCTGCCACAATCTTCTGGAACAGCTCCACACCGATCCCCCCCGAGCAGGAGTAAGTCATCAGCAAACCACCGGGCGCTAGCAGTTTGAAGCCGAACAAATTAATGTCTTTATAGGCGCGCGCCGCCTGATTGGCATGCGCTGCCGATGGCGCGAATTTCGGCGGGTCCAAGACGATGAGGTCGAACATCTCTCCCGCCTTGTGATAATCGCGCAGCGCTTGGAAGACATCGGCATCACGCCATTCGGCACGGCTTGCGTCCAGATGCGGATTCAGTGCCAGATTGGCCTTCGCCTGCGCCAGGGCGGGCCCCGAAGAATCAATCGATATCACCGAGGCAGCCCCACCGGCTAATGCCTGTAGCGAGAACCCCCCCGTATAGCAGAAGCAGTTCAATACGCGACGCCCTTTAGCCAGGGAGCGCAGCAGCAGACGATTGTCGCGCTGATCAAGGTAGAAGCCGGTCTTATGTCCGCCAGCGACATCCACACCGAAATTGACACCATGTTCATCAATCTGCGGAAATGTCTGCTGAAGCGTTTCATGCAAGCCTTTAGCCTCAACCCAACCGGTGACCGGCTCCAAACCTTCCAGTTTGCGCACATCGGAATCCGAACGCTCATAGATCTGCTTGCATTGCGTCGCCTGCACAATGCCTGCCACGATGGCATCACGCCAGGCATCTGCGCCGGCACTAGTCAGCTGCAACACCACGGTGTCGCCATAGCGGTCAGCGATGACCCCGGGCAGGCCATCAGCCTCGCCGTGGAGCAGGCGCTCACCCGCTGGTTCGATCTGATTGCCGCGCAACACGGACCACCCCAAGCGACGCGCTACCGCTTGCGCTACACGACGCTTGAAAAAAGCGTGGTCGACAATCTCATCCGGATCAAAGGTCCACATGCGGGCGCGGATTTTTGATTCAGGGCTCCAGGCCGCACGGCCCATTGGGGTGCCATGTTCATCTTCAACAATAACCGTATCCCCCGAACGGGCACGACCCTTCAAGGTTGCAACCGAACCGGCAAAAATCCACGGATGGCGACGACGAAGTGAACCGGATTTACCGGCCTGCAGAATCAATGTAGCGGTCATGGTGACTTATTATCTTCTTGTTCGGTGTTGAAGCGGCTCGCATCGGCTTGCGCTACCGCCTCTTTACGTCGATGCGCACGGGGGTGCGCTTGATCATACACCTGGGCCAAGTGCTGAAAATCGAGGTGGGTATAGACCTGCGTCGAGGCAATACTGGCGTGTCCCAGCATCTCCTGCACTGCACGCAGATCACCGGAGCCCTGAAGCATATGGGTTGCGAACGTATGACGCAACTGGTGCGGATGGACTCGCTGTGGCAAGCCCTGGTGCTGGGCATGGCGCTGTAGCCGTAGTTGAATCATCCGCGGCGAAATCCGTTTGCCCTGCTGTCCCAGAAAAAGCGCCTTTTCTTCAGACCCACCCTCGTCCTTCAAGAACGATGCACGTACACCCAGCCAGTCTTCTACGGCTTTCTGGGCAACACGACCCACCGGTGCCACACGGGTTTTATTCCGTTTGCCCAGCACCCGAATTTCGCCCTGGCGCATATCGTTTATACAATCGACATCCAGGCTCACAAGTTCGGACAAACGAATGCCCGATGAATAAAACAATTCGAAGATGGCTTGATCCCGAAGCTTGAGTACACGCTCTACAACACGCTCGTTTCGCGGTGCATCTGTATCAACTTCCGAGGATCGTGACGCCTGCGTATTTAACAACCGAAATGCTTCATCCACCGACAATGCATTCGGTAAACGCTTCGGGTGCTTGGGTGCATGCAGCCCTTCGGCCACGTTGGCATCGAGCAAGCCGCGCTTTGCCAGCCAGCGCAACAATCCCCGCCAGGCCGACAAACTTCGGGCGATTGAACGACCGGACAAACCCGAAGCATGCAAGCGCCCCACGAAGCGTCGCAAATCCAGCGCTGTCAAATCTGCAGGTGCAACATCCCCGGCCAGCGACTGCAAACGCCGTAAATCACGCTCATAGCCGGACAAGGTATGTGGTGAAACACGTCTCTGATCTCGTAGTTCGGCCAGCCAATCTTCGGCACCAGGCCACAAGGCTGCTGGCGCTGAAGCGGTTCCAGAGTCAGTCATTACATATGTAACGAGTATCAGCCACGCAAGACGCGGGCCAACGCCGCTGCGATGACATCGCCCAAGCGCTCAATATAGGCCGTACCCATGCCTGCCACAAAACGCTCGGCATCGTCCGATGCCATCGCCAGCAAGCCCAGCGTCTGGCCTTCAAAACGCAGTGGCACCAGAGCCATAGAGGCCAGCGCTTCGCTATCACCGCCGAACCAGGCGACAACCTCTCCCGTACGCACACTCCCCGTCACCGGGTGATGCATGCTGGCAACTTCCTTGATCAACTCGGCGCTCACAGGCGTACAGGCATCATGCCCCAGATTGGCAGCACCTTCACCCCACAGACGGAGCCTGGCCTGCGGCACACTGAAATCCTCCGCCAATGATTTCAGCACCGTACCCACAATCTGATCAAGCCGACCGGCGCCCACCAGCGCTACAGTCAATTGATGCATACGCGCACCCAGCGCATCGTTGCTTTCACCGACACCCAGTAACTCACCCAGCCGATGTTCCAACAGACGATTCTTTTCGCGCAGCGTGATCATCTGACGCTCTGCCAGAGAAATCGTGCGGCCACTGTAAGGATGGGCAATCTCGACCTGATGAAAAAATTCTGCCTGCTCTTCGAAAAATTCCGGGTGCGACTTCAGGAAGTCCAGCACCGCCTCGGGCGACATACTCATAGCGTGATCTCTCCAGTAAATACGGTCACAGCAGGGCCTGTCATGATGACAGACTGACCCATCCCCGCCCAGGCAATATTCAGATCACCACCACGCGTTTGTACGCGTACAGGTGAATCCAGCAGACCACGGCGGATACCCGACACCACGGCAGCACACGCCCCCGTGCCACAGGCCAATGTCTCGCCAGCACCACGCTCATAAACGCGCAAGCGGATGTTGTGACGATCCAGCACCTGCATAAAACCGGCATTCACGCGCTGCGGGAAACGCACATGGCTTTCAATTTGTGGGCCCTGTACCGGCACCGGCGCTGTCTCGATATCTTCAACCAAGGTCACAGCATGCGGGTTGCCCATCGATACCGCGCCAATTACTAGCGTGGTGCCATCTGGCAGCGTCAGTGGCTGCTCAGGCGCATCGGTCTCGGAAACAAAAGGAATCTCATCCGGTACAAAGCGCGGTTGGCCCATATCTACTGTTACCAAGCCATCCGCTTCTAAACGAGGATGAATAATGCCGCGCTTGGTTTCAACGACAATGGCTGATTTATCGGTGAGCCCCTGATCGTGGACAAAGCGCACGAAACATCGGGCACCATTACCGCACTGCTCCACTTCGCTGCCATCCGCATTGAAGATGCGGTAGCGGAAATCTGCGCCCGGTGTCTGCGCCGGCTCCACCAGGAGCATCTGATCAAAACCCACGCCCATGTGCCGGTCGCCCAACGCACGAATCTGTTCCGTGCTTAACGAGACCTGCTGACGCACGCCATCCAGTACGACAAAGTCGTTGCCGAGGCCATGCATTTTTGAGAATTTCAGTTTCATTGTCCGATTATAGGCCGGCGCAATAGATTAGCGATGGTGCTTGCCGTAAACACTGGGCTCGCCCTCGGGCCGCGTTTTGAACCGCTTATGCAGCCAGAAATACTGGTCCGGCATTTGCAGCACCCAAGACTCGATGAATTTGTTCATGCGCGCCGTATCTTCTTCGACCGAAGCACCGGGGAAGTTCTCCCATTGTTCGGTGTAGTAAGACTCATAACCATCCGGCACCATTTTCGACACAATCGCGATCACGCGCGCATTGGTCATCTGTGCCAGACGCGACACGCCGGTTACGGTAGCCGCCGGAAAACCAAAGAACGGCGCAAACACGGCATCCTTCGGCCCAAAGTCCTGATCCGGTAAATAATAGAACGGCGTGCCGCGCTTCATGGCCTTAACGACCTTCAGCAACCCATCCAGACGCGACACCAGCACCGGGTTGGTAAATCGGCCACGACCATGGAGCAGCATGTAGTTGAGCACCGGGTTCTTCTGTTTTGCGTACATGCTAATCCACGAGCCCATCATCGAGGCGCGTGTGCCCGTGGCATCCAGACCCACAAAATGCGGTGCCAATACAAGCGTTGGCCGGCCATCGTCGCTATAAAGACGCTCTTCGTTATGCTGACGCACGATACGGCGAATACGCTTTTCGGATGCAAACCACATCAAGGACCGATCCAGCACCGCCTGCGCAAACCGGATGCAATGTTTGAATACCAGTTTCTTGCGCTCGCTATCCGGCATCTCCGGGAAACACAAACGGATATTGGTCAGCGCAACGAAACGGCGTTGGCGGGCTAACGCCCACAGAATGATGCCGAAGAAAGCCCCAATCAAACGGATCAAACGCAATGGGAGTTTGGAAATCAACCAAACCAGCGCAATCAGCAACCAGCTGGGTAGGGTTTTGAGATTAATGGGTGGGCGTGGATTATTCATAAATGGGTTTCTGGCGGCTGCGCACTCGAGCCGCGTGGGGTCTTATAACGGTTGTAGCCCCACAAGTACTGCGTAGGACAGCAGGATATCAGTTCCATCATTTCCTGATTGATTGAAGCGGCGGTTGCTTCCAGATCATCAACCGGCAAAGGTCTGAGTGGTGGACGGCAACGCAGGATAAAACCGCCTCCCTTAGGCAAGCGTTCTGCATAAGCAAAGATCACGCTGGCCCCGGTTTGTGCCAGACGCGCCGCCAAGGTCATGGTGTATGCCGGTTTGCCAAACCAGGGCAACCAGGCGCCCTGGCCTTCGGGAGGCACCTGATCCGGCAACAACCCGACGGATTCACCGGACTTGAGTGCACGAATCAGCCGCCGTACGCCTGATAAATCAGCAGGTGCAATCTGCATGCCTTCACGCGTGCGGCCATAGCGCAGTATCGATTCTGCCCAACGCTGACGTGGTGGTCGGAACAACACCGTAATCGGCGATGCATCTACCTGGCTGGCGGCGTACTGCGCCGTAATCTCAAAGCAACCCAGATGGGGCGTTAAGAAGAGAATACCTTTCCCCGCCGTGCGAGCAGCCTTCACATGCTGCCACCCTTCAACCGTTCGTATCGTCTGGAGAATCTGCTCGCGTGGATGCAACCAGAGCCAAGGCAATTCAAAAACAGTCTTACCCCCTTCGGTTTGGGTACGCACAGAGATCTCTTGGGCTAACGCCGGCCCCACCGCCTGGATCAGGTTGGCATCAAAATACTGGCGATACCCCGTAGAGAATCGGTAAACCAAACGACCGACCGCCCCACCCATAGCCTGCAGCACCGGCAACGGCAAGCGCGCCAAGCCACGAACGAGGCTTAGATAACAACGATGCTTCAATGACAAATTGTCGGGCGTTTGCAATTGAGACATAAGACGAACTAATGCAGGCTATTGACGCAAATGGCTTTTACACCCACAATTATCGCAGACCGCCGAGTTAATACGACAACTTGCAGGGCGGGGCGCATCAGAAATGATGGCCGAATCTGCTAAAGCGTCCCTCGCTCGAACCGATCCCCGGAGCAGGACACGCCCCACCGGCAGCAGCATCGCCGGAACAAGTCCACCGGGGATTTGTTGTTTCTGGAGTACACACATGAGCGAATATCTCTTTTCATCCGAATCGGTATCCGAAGGCCATCCCGACAAAGTCGCGGATCAGATTTCTGATGCCATTCTCGACGCTATTCTGGCCGAAGACCCCACCGCACGCGTTGCCTGCGAAACCCTTGTTTCAACCGGTCTCGTCGTCATTTCGGGTGAGATCACCACCAAGGCCCACATCAACTACCGTGAAATCGCACAAGACACCGTGCGCCGTATCGGTTACGACAACTCAGACATCGGCTTCGACTACAAGTCGTGCGCCATCCTGACCGCCATTAACCGTCAGAGCCCGGACATTGCGCAGGGCGTGAACGAGGGCGAAGGCATTGATCTGGATCAAGGCGCTGGTGACCAGGGCCTGATGTTCGGTTATGCCTGCCGCGAAACCCCGACGCTGATGCCGTTCCCGATTTTCTACGCCCACCGCATCATGCAACGTCAGGCCGACCTGCGCCGCGATGGCCGCCTGCCCTGGCTGCGTCCGGATGCCAAGAGCCAGCTGACTGTGCGTTATGTGGACGGCAAGCCGGTTGCTATCGACACTGTTGTTGTTTCGACGCAGCACGATGCCGACGTGACGCATAAGCAGATCGAAGAAGCCGTGATCG
>JALRGK010000193.1 GCA_023253415.1 Rhodocyclaceae bacterium | reverse complement strand
TTGACCAAGGCACGCGCCAGGCTGAGCCGCCGTTTCATACCGCCTGATAATTCGCCTGGGCGGGCGTTGGCCTTTTGGGCGAGTACCGCAAAGTCGAGTAGCCCTGGCGTGCGGGCGCGCAGCTCGTCGCGACCAAGACCGAAATAGCTGCCGTAGACCCAAATGTTCTCCTCGCAAGTGAAGTCGGGGTCTAGGGTGTCCATCTGACTGACAACACCCAACTCGGCCTTGATAGCCAGTGCGTCCTGCGGCATCGAGTAGCCACCCATCACCAGCAGTTCGAGCGCATTATCGAAACAGGCCGAATCCGACTGGCCTTCAACGATCAGCGGCCACAGCTTGTCCAGATCTTCAGCCAGCCAGTCCGAAGCCATCGCCTTCTGGCGGGCACGCATCCAGTTGACGTTGCCGCGCACGGTGTTGATTTCACCGTTGTGGGCGATCATGCGGAACGGATGCGCCAGATCCCAGGTCGGGAAGGTGTTGGTCGAGAAGCGCTGGTGCACGAGGGCAATGGCAGACACCAAACCCGGATCCTGCAGATCCAGGAAGTAGGCGCCCACCTGATTGGCGAGCAGCATACCCTTGTAAACCATGGTGCGCGACGACAACGACGGCAGATAGAACTGCTTTCCGTCATCGAGCTTGAGCTTGCGCACAGCATGTTCGGCGCGCTTGCGCACCACGAACAGCTTGCGCTCAAAAGCATCCTGGTCTTTCAGCGATTCCGGGCGGCCAATAAAGACCTGACGCGTGACGGGTTCAAGATCACGGGCAGCTTCGGCCAGAATGGTGTTGTCGACCGGCACATCGCGCCAGCCGAGAAATTCGAGACCTTCTTCATGAATCACACGGGCCAGTACCGATTCACAGGCTTTACGACCGGTGATGGATTGCGGCAGAAAGACGTTACCGACCGCATAGTGGCCAGCCGGCGGTAGGCGCAACCCCTGTTTGGCGCGCTCGGCACGCAGAAAGGCGTCCGGCAGCTGCAGCAGAATCCCGGCACCGTCGCCGAGTTTGGGGTCATAGCCTGTAGCACCGCGGTGGTCCAGGTTTTCAAGAATGAGCAGGCCTTTTTCTACGATCTCGTGGCTCTTCTCGTTCTTGATATGCGCGACAAAACCAACGCCGCACGCGTCGTGTTCGTTAGCCGGGTTATAAAGACCCTGGCGTTCTGGTGCTCCCATGTGCTTATCCTTCTATCAATCCATGAACCCGCCGGCAAACCGGCCATGCACAAAAGTGATGCTCGCTCGGGTGCGATGCACCAAAACGAACCGGCCAATATACGCCCAAACCCCCTGTTAATTCAAGACGCTGCACCGCAAAAACAGGCAATTTCCAGAATTTTTTTGGGGGAATCGCGTGAATGCCACAGTCCAATACGCAATGACCGTGCCAAAAGCTCCTAAAAGGCCGCTTGTCGTGCCTGACGCAGCAGAAAAGGGGGTTTAAATGCCTGTCGGCGGCAGCGCGGCCGGATCCGGCCGGGAAGCCAGCCCAGACACAATGGCCCCCAGAATGGCCGCATCATCGGCTTCAGCCGACACGACAGCCAACCCGATCGCCTTGAGCAACACGAGGCGCATCACGCCGGCGCTGACCTTTTTGTCGTGGCGCATCAATTCCAGGTAGCGCCCGGCCGATGCTTCCGGCGAACTGGCCAACCACGGACCCGCGACTGGCAGCCCCACCCGCTGGAACAATAACTTGATACGTTCAATGGCAGCATCATCAAGCCAACCCAGCTGCTTCGACAACAAGGCTGCCATCACGGTACCCGCAGCAACGGCTTCACCATGGAGCCAACTACCGTAGCCCATGCCCGTTTCAACCGCATGCCCGAACGTGTGACCGAGGTTAAGCAGCGCCCGCTCACCAGCTTCGCGCTCATCTCGTGCAACGACCTCAGCCTTATGCGCACAGGAATGGTGCACCGCCTGAGCCAGCAGGGTTTTGTCCCGCTGCATCAACCCCTCGGCATTCTGTTCCAACCACTGGAAGAAGGCCTCATCACGGATCAGACCATATTTGATCACTTCCGACAGCCCGGCCGCCATTTCCCGAGACGGCAACGTATCCAGCGTATCCAGATCCGCCAGCACCAGTTTCGGTTGGTAGAAAGCGCCAATCATATTCTTACCCAGCGGGTGATTAATGGCCGTCTTGCCACCCACGGACGAGTCGACTTGCGACAACAGCGTCGTCGGCACCTGGATAAAGGGCGCACCGCGCTGATAACAGGCTGCCGCAAACCCCACCAGATCACCAATCACACCGCCACCCAACGCGATCAGCGTGGTACCACGTTCGCAGCGGTTTTCCAGCAACGCGTCAAAAACCGTATTCAGCGTTCCCCACGACTTGTATTCCTCGCCATCCGGCAAGATGACTGAAAATGCCGGGCACCCCAGCGAGGCCAGTGTTGCCATGACCTTGTCTAGGTACAGCGGCGCCACCGTCGTGTTGGTGATCACGACGGCACCCATTTTCGGGTTTAGATGAGGGCGCCACAATTCGGCGTTACCGAGCAGGCCACAACCGATATGAATGGGGTAGCTGCGCTCATCCAGCGCAACGGTCAGAGTCTGATGTGTCGTCATAATGGCTATTCTAGGGCGCTAGCGGTCAATTCGCATCATTTCGGACAGAATCGCCTGTACCACCTGTTGGGGTGCGCCCCGGCCGGTTTCCACAATGGCATGTGCGACCTCACGGTAAAGCGGGTCGCGGACGGCATGTAACTGGCGCAAACGTGCTAGCGGATCCTCCACGTTCAACAGCGGGCGGCTCCGGTCATGTTTAGTGCGCTCCGCCAGCAACTCTGGGCGGGCGTTGAGGTAGACGACAAAACCATGGTTACGTAGCGCTTCACGATTCTCCGGGCGCAACACAATGCCGCCCCCCGTACTGAGCACCAGCCCCTGTTCCTGCGCCAGATCCGCCAGAACCTCCTGCTCACGCCGGCGGAAGCCGTCTTCGCCTTCAATCTCGAAGATCACGGGGATCGTGACGCCATTGCGCTTTTCAATCTCATGATCAGTATCAACAAAACGCTTACTCAAGCGGCGGGCCAACAACCGGCCGACCGTAGACTTGCCGGCCCCCATAAGGCCAACGAGAAAGATATTTTCAGGAAGTGCGATGCTCATGCGTTCATGGAAAACAAAGATCAAGGGCCGGTCGTCGTGCCCCCAGCCACGATTTGTGGCGAGATGAACACCAGCAACTCGCGCCGCTGTTCAGTCGTTGACCGGTACTTGAAGAAACTGCCGATAAAGGGGATATCCCCCAGAAAGGGGACCTGCGTGACGAGATTATCCACTTTCTTGATGAAAACCCCGCCAATCGAGACCGTTCCTCCGTTCTCAACGAGAACATCGGTGGTCACCACTGTGCTCTTGATCGGTGGATTCGTGGAGCCCGGTATCAACTGCATAGCGGCATAATCCGGCTCTTCTTTCCGAACCACGAGTTTGAGCCGTATCTTGCCGTCCGGGGTAATTTGAGGCGTCACCTCCAATGACAGCACTGCTTTCTTAAACTCCACCGTCGGGATTGTTGTCCCTCCAGTTTGGGCCGTGGATAAATAGGGGATTTCCGTGCCGTCTTCAATCACCGCTTTGACATTGTCTCCGGTGACCACCTTGGGACTAGAAATGATTTTCCCCCGGCCATCAGATTCCAGCGCAGAAATTTCGACATTCAGGATGCGCGAACCTGTCGGGCTCAACAACGCAAATGCCATCGTTCCTGCAGCAGCGCGCGTTGTCGGCAGATTCACCGAGCCCAGGGTTTCGCTCACCGAGAAGGGCTGTCCATTCACACTATTCAATGTCTGGTAGGTCGGCGTCCCGCTACCCGGAACAAGACGGTTGTAATTGAGTGCCTGTGCCGCCTGCGTTGGAGGCACATACTGCCCACCTCCCACTTGTAAACCGCCACCGCCCATACGCACCGTATCGAGGGCGCCCAGGCGAATGCCCAATTCTTCATTAAAGGTCTCATTCGCTTCAACAATTCGCGCCTCGATCAGCACCTGCCGAATCGGTTGATCAACCTCGTGAATCAGGGTTGCGATTTCTCCGATTTTCATCCCCGTATCGTTTACAAACAGGGTATTGGTTCGCGAATCAACGCTGACCTTGCCGCGAGCAGTCAATTGCTCTTTGACCAGCTTCTCCAGATCAACCGCCTGGGCAAAACGTAATTTGAAAGCCTGCTGACGCAAGGGGCCCATCGTTTGAACCTGTTGCTGCATTTCCATTTGCAGACGCTCCTGCTCGGCAGCTTCCGCTTTAGGCCGAACAATCAGAATGCCATCTTCCATACGAGAAGTCAGGCCACGCTGTTGCAGTATCGATTGCAGGACTTCCGAAGCCGGCACATTGTTCATAACCACGGTCACCTGCCCACGAACAGCATCGCTCGCGACAATATTGAGACCCAGCTCGCGTCCGACAAACGCCAGCACCTGACGAACATCACCGTTTTGAATGTCCACAGTAATTTTCTGCCCGGATGATTTGCTGGCCGAATGGGCGGGCAGCGTTGCACCATATGCCAGTGCCAACGCATACAGCACGGCTCTTCCTGCAGTTAACACCAGATCTTTTAGGCCGCTCATCGTCTAAGAACTCCGTTTAGTGAACTTCAACAAGGTATTTCTCCCATCGGACAACCGCGCTAAAACGCCTTGACTTGATACGGCTGTCACTTCTGCCTGTTCCCGGCCAAGCACATCTCCGACCCTGATGTTTTCGTACCGCTGTCCGTTGGATACCAATGCAACCGTTACATCGTCATTTTTCAGCAGCCCGATCAGTTGCAATGCATCCAGATCAGTTCCCGGGAAACGCGCCCGCGGATTGTCGACTAAAGCATCGGATGTCGCCCGAACATAGACAGATGCAGGCCGCGCCGAAAAAGGATCTGCGAACCCAGCCGGATCATAGTTAACCGGCGGCGTATCAACGATATCTGGCAGAGATGGCAACGATGCTGATGTCCGGCCCGCACTTGCCGCGGATTCAAGCCAGCGATGTGCAGCATGGCTACCTGCGTCAGAGCAGCCTATCACAAGGATGGATGCTCCCAGTAGCGTGGCATACAAGGGCAATTTCATAACATCATTCCATTAGCTTGCCAGGATCGTTGTAACGATAGGCCTTGAGCAGCGAGGCCAGAACAAGCTGTTCCTGCTGTGTTGCCGAAGGAACGATGACGACATCGACGGTCACAAGATGTCGCATACGCGAGATCTGCTCCATAAATCTGGCCAGCCCATGGAAGTCACCCACTAAACGAATCTCGACTGGTAACACCACATAGTAGGTTTCGGTCTCCTCACTGAGTGGCTTGAATCCTTCCAGACGGACTCCGGAGGCTTTGGCCGCCTGATTGATCAGGTTGAGGACGTGCACCGGCTCCAACGTTTCAGGGACTGCATCCAGCAAACTACCAAACTGTTTCCAAATGCCATCCACCTGTAGCTGATAGTACGGAGCTTCGTCTATGATCTGCCCCTGACGCAGGTAGCGAGATTCCAGCAGCAAGCGTTCAGAATCCAAGGCTTGGTGTGCCGACATTTGCACCGGCCAGAACAAGAGTCCGGTCAGACCTAATGCTGTGGCAGAGCAGACCCCGAGGATGCAGATTCGCACGGTTCCGGACCACTGTTCGATGTCCTGCAGATTGCTGAGCGCGCTCAAAAACCCATTGCCGGTCTGGATTTGCCTGAAGACTGTGAGCACCTCACTTATATCGTAACGCCACCAGGGTTTTTCGAAGGGCGTTCGTACCGAAGGCTTGCCATACCGAACAAGCTTTTCTCTGAATATACGCCGCAAAGCGGCAACGTATTGCCGACCTTGTTGTTGAATTTGTTGGAGCCGACTTTTCATGGTCGCAAGTCCGCCCCAGCAGCTGGAGCCGCATCGAAAAGATGGACTTTGCCGTGCATAGAAAACCCATACAGGGTCCCAGATGATAGTGTGAGAAGTTGAACCTCTTCGAGAACCAGACCCTTCACATTGCTGGTCTCGTTCATCTGCTCAAAAAACCTGGCGATTGATGCCGCGGTGTCCGCTTGTCCTTCCAGCCTGAATTGATCGCCGTTTTCCTCAAACCTTGTCAGGAAAAGCCCTTCCGGTCTAGCCCGAATCACATCATTCATGATCAGGACGCTCGTTGTGCGTCTCGCATCAACCCGCTCTAGGATTGCTTTCTTTTCGATCAATGCTGCGCGCTCTGCAAGAAGTTTCTGTGCACGGCTGTAGGGCAGAGCACGTTCCACTAATGCGGTATTTAATACCTGGTTATAAGCCGACAGATACGCACTACTATGATCGATGGCTAATGAGCCCAGCAAAGCCAGAACGGCGCCCGTGACGGTTGCTAGGAATACCTGCCGACCCAGAACACGCAGTGACCACTGTCGCTTGAGCTCGCGATGCGGCAGGAGATTGAAGCGCCGCGTCATGGGTTATGTCTCAAGCCCATGCCCAACGCAGTCATGAAGGCAGATACAGGAATATCACGTGGTAGTTCTAAACGCCCTAAAGGATCCAGATGGCTGCATTCAACACCCTGGGCTTTCATGTCTGCAATATCGACAGGTGCGGAATCCGGGTTCTGCAACACCACAATGCGCATCAGCCCATTAGCAGCTACGCCTGATCGACGTACGCAAAGTCCAATCTGCTCCGTTAGGTCAATATCTCCGTTTGATATGACGTAAGAGACAAGATCCAACTCATTCAGCGCGACAATCAACGATATCGGCTCTGTTTCCACAAGAATCGCGAACGGATAACCGCCTTCAGAAAATTCCCCCGCTTGTGTCAGCCATAGTGTCGCATCGTGGATTGCCTGGATATTACGATCAACAATGGCGAGCGATACACCTGCATCTTCTGCGGTCAGTATCAATTCATCCACAATTTCCCGACGACAAAAGGCAATTTTTACCGGCGCTTGGGTCTCCCCATCTGGCGCTACCTCACACAGAAAATCCGCACATACCTCCTCTGGCGGAATCGGCAGATTGACAACGGCCTCCACCAGACAGAGTTGAGCTAACTCTTTGTCATTCAGGCCCAGCGGGACAGACGTTGTCTTTGTAAACACTTCGGCCGATGGAACACCCAGAGCCAATCTAACGGGCCGAAGGCCCAAGCGCTCTAGCGCCACTCTCAGCGCATTTTTTAAACCCGAATTCTGATAAGGCTCGAGAGATGGCACTACCGACACAACGGGCTCGTACGAGCAGGTTACCCGTGGCAATACATCTGAGTGATCAACATGGACCAGACAGACAGCGGCCTCATCCCACCACGCTCCGACTAAATGAGGCGGCGTTCCAGAAAGCCATCGTAGGAAAGCATTTTGCATTAATGAACCCTGAAGTTAATCAGAGTTTACCAATCATTAATGCATTAGTTTAAAGCAATGAAAAATTTGTTATCGGCTTAAACCCGCCAACAATTAAGCATGCAATAGAAGCGTAGACATCTCCGCCCAGACCTCATCCGGCGTAATGCTCGTCAGGCATTCGCTGACCTTGCCGCCGCCACAGCCATCCAGCCCACAGGGCCGGCAATTGAACTGGGCACTGCGCGTGACAACATGGTGTTCATCCTCGCGCGGTTGACCCCAAGGCCCCCAATGACCTTCGCCCGACGGCCCGAAGAGCACAACAACTGGCGTTTTCATTGCAGCAGCAATATGCATCGGTGCCGAATCAACCCCGGCAAACAGCTTTGCCTGCCCTGTCAACGACGCCAGTTCTTTCAGCGACAAGGCACCGGCCAGGCTCGGTGCCGGGGCTTCGCCCCGTGCGGCTAATGCCTGCTGGATGCGGTCAATCAGCTGACCTTCTTTATCACCCGGCGCCGCTGTTAACAACACCGGCCAACCGGCTGCACGGATGCGGCTAATAATTTCTGCCCAGCCTTCGGCTGTCCAGCATTTGAAGTGCCAGCGTGACGGCGGGTGTAGGTGCACAAAACCGCCAGGTTTCAGCCCTAACGATTGCAAACGCACAGCAACATGTGCGTCCGCATCCGCCCCAGGCACCATGGTCAGGGCGCGCTTATCTGGTGGGGGCTGAATGCCTAAACGTCTTAGGGCATCCAGGTTCTGTTCGACCACGTGTCGACGGCCGCTTCCCATGATGGGCGAGACAAAATGCGTAAAACTGTTCTTCCAGAAACGACCGCGGCCATTTACCCGGGGGGCCACCGACCAGCGCGGCTTGAGCAAACGGGACAGCCAGGCACCGCGCGGATGCTCTGTCAGATGAATGATCAGATCATACTGGCGCGACTGCATGTCTTTGAACAACCCCCACTCGGCCGAGCCCTGACCGACTAGACCGAGTTTTTTCCAGCCACGATCAATGCAATGCAGCTGCGCCATATCCGGGTGATCTCGCAACATGTCAGCGGTATCCGCATACACTAGGGCATCAATCTCGACATGCGGTGCAGCGGCCTTGAGCGCGGAGAGTACCGGCGATGCCAACAAAACATCACCATGGTGACGTAACTTGGTGACGAGCACACGGTGGACTTGGGAGAGATTGATGGCGTCAGCGGGCATGGTGCTATTGTACCGGTGCCATGTTGATTTGCTCTGTCGTGAATTCGAGTTGAACCACCTGCCCATAGTCGTAACGTAGAACGAGCCAGTCTGTGCCGGGCAACGATTGCTGGTGCGCCTGCAGCGCCCGCATGACCCCTGCATGCGTCACCACGACCATATCCGTATGCAGACGGCTCGCCTCACGCAACCATTCGAGTGCCCGCTGCTGCAGTTCGTAGCCGGTTTCACCCGCCGGCGGCCGAAATCCGGCCAGATCATCCGCCCAGGCATCCAGGGCTGCCGGGCCAATGTCATCCCAGGATTGCATCTCCCACGCTCCGAAATCCAGCTCGCGAAGCCTGGGGTCGTGGGCCACGTGATCACTCAAGGCCAGGGCAAGTTCGGCGCAACGGCGCAGTGGGCTGCTGAACACCGGCAGGCCTTCGGGCACATTTTGACGGATACGATTCACCATCTCCGCTTGTGCCTGCAACGGCACCGCCAGGGGCAAATCTGTTCTGCCATAACAAACCCCCGCCGATACTGCCGGCGGCAAATGCCGAACCAACCAGAGACGAACCCGGCCCAATCAGGATTTTTCCGAAACGCCAGCCGATGCGAAGCTGGCCATGTCATTCAGAAATGCAACGGCGGCCTTTACCAACGGCCAGGCCAGTGCGACACCGGTGCCTTCGCCGAGGCGCATACCCAGGTCTAGCAGCGGCTCAGCACGCATCGCAGCCAGCTGATAGCGATGCCCCGGCTCTACGGACTGATGACAATAGACACAGAAATCCCGAACTGCCGGGTACAAAGCACAGGCCATCAGTGCGGCAGCCCCCACCACAAAACCGTCAATCAATACCACCATACGTTTTTCCGCAGCCGCCAGAATAACGCCAACCATGGTGGCGATTTCGAAACCACCAAATTCCTGCAAGACCCGCCAGGGGTCATCCAGTTTTCCGGTACGTGCCACGGCCACCCCCAGCAACTGCTGCTTGCGACTCAATCCGGCATCATCCAGCCCCGTGCCTCGTCCTGTGCACGCATCTAGCGGTTGACCCGTGATGCAGTGCGTAATCAGCGTTGCCGAGGCTGTGTTACCTATGCCCATTTCACCGAGGCCGATGACGTTGGACCCTGCCTTAACATATCGCGCGACCAGAGCTACGCCATTCTCGACAGCCTGTGCGCATTGCGCAGTACTCATCGCCGGTGTTTCCAGATAATTCTGCGTGCCGTTGCCAATCTTGGCATTGATCAACCCCTCGCGCGCACCGAACTCATGCGCCACACCACAGTCCACCACGGCCAGCGGCAACCCGTGGGTGCGGGTAAACACGTTGATCGCCGCACCACCCGCCAGAAAGTTTTCAACCATTTGCCAGGTCACATCCTGGGGATAGGCTGATACACCCGCCTTGGCAGCACCATGATCCCCTGCAAAAACCAGCATCTGCGGTGCCGTCAGCTGTGGTGATTCCGTTCGCTGAATCAGACCAATCTGCTGTGCCAATCCTTCCAGCTGGCCTAAGGCACCCAATGGTTTGGTTTTGCCATCGATTTTGGTTTGCAGTTGCTGCGCCAGAAGCCCCGCCGTCGATTCGATATTAAAAGGTCGCATATTTTTCCTGAAATTAGCCGCGTAAGCTGAGTGGCAGCCCTGCGACCGACAACGTCACACGCTCGCACAATGCGGCGACATCCTGATTCAATCGTCCCTGTTCATCAGCGAAACGGCGCGCCAGCCGGTTTTCAGGAACGACACCCGATCCGATTTCATTGCTGACCAGAACGATCTCCCCCGGGAGCTGGGGCAAGCGCGCCAGTAACGCTTGTCGCTCTGCCCAGAAACGCGCGCAGGTCAGCGGCGAGCCTGCTTCCAGCTGAGCACCGCCCTCGCCTTTGAAAAGCAACGCAGAAAGCCAGAGCGTCAGACAATCAACCAACAGACAACGATCTACTGCTGCATGTCGCTCCAAGGTCGTCGCCAAGTGCAAGGGTTCTTCCACCGTTACCCAATGTGCAGGCCGCCCGGCACGGTGATGCGCAAGACGATCCGCCATTTCGGTATCCCACGCTTCTGCAGTGGCGACATACACCACCGACATCCCCCGAGCCTCGTATTCTGTCGCCCGGTTTTCGGCCAGTCGGCTTTTACCGCTGCGGGCACCTCCCAGGATCAGCTCACGCATGACGGCTCTCCTGCAGTACCTTGTCTACAACTTTCCAATCCAGATGTTGTTCAACGGCATCTGCCAGGCGATTCAAATCTGCCTCACGGCGTGCCACAAAATCAACCTCGGCCGCACCAGCACAACCTGCCCAGGACAATAGGGCTGAGAGTGCTTCTGGCTGATCAAACAGCCCATGACAATAGGTGCCCGCAATCTGTTCATCTGCTGAACGGGCACCATCTTGCCGGCGATCATTCAATGTCACGAGTGGGCGCTGCAAATCCGGCCCAGAACTGATACCCAGATGAATTTCATAGCCCGTCATCGCCGGCGTACCCGGTAGGCAAAGGTAACCCTGCACGTTATGCAGCTGCTTCTCGGCCGCCAGCGTGGTGTCAATGTCCAGCCATCCCAGCCCTGGCGAGGAGCCAGCGCTACCTTCCAAACCCTGCGGGTCATGCAACTGCTTACCCAGCATCTGGAAACCGCCGCAAACTCCGATGACTTTACCGCCATAGCGTAAATGCCGTTCGATCGCTTTATCCCAACCTTGTGCGCGCAGCCAATCGAGGTCGGCACGCACGGCCTTGGAACCCGGCAACACAATCAGATCAGCCGGTGGCACGGTCGCATTCGGGCCGACCCATTGGAAATCTACTTCAGGATGAAGACGTAAGGGGTCCAGATCATTGTGATTCGAAACGCGCGGATAAGCCGGCGCAATCACTTTCAAACGTATCTGTTCCGAGGTCTCCTGACCACCGGCAATCGCGTCCTCGGCATCCAGAAACAAGCCGTGGAGATAGGGCAGCACACCCAGCACGGGTTTTCCGGTACGTTCTTCCAGCCAGCGCAGACCCGGTTCCAGTAACCCGATGTCACCACGGAAGCGGTTTATCACGAACCCTTTGACACGTGCCTGCTCACTGGGAGAGAGCAGATCCAGCGTACCCACAAGGTGCGCAAACACACCACCCCGGTCAATATCTGCCACCAGGATCACCGGGCAATCCACGGCCTCGGCGAATCCCATATTCGCAATGTCGCGATCTCGAAGGTTGATTTCGGCAGGGGAACCCGCGCCCTCAACCAGAACGGCCTCGAACTTTTGTGTCAGGCGCTGCCAGGAATCCAGTACGGCACCCATCGCCCGCGGTTTGTAGGCATGATAATCCTTGGCATTCAGGTCCGCTGCCACTTGCCCCTGAATGATGACCTGCGCCTTGCGATCTGTCGTCGGTTTAAGCAATACCGGATTGAAATCCGTGTGCGGTCTCAAGCCACAGGCATAAGCCTGCAAGGCTTGCGCGCGGCCGATTTCGCCGCCATCTTCGGTGACGGCGGAATTGAGCGCCATGTTCTGCGGCTTAAACGGGGCGACACGCACACCACGACGTTGCAAAACCCGGCACATGGCTGCAACCAGTGTCGACTTTCCGGCATCCGAGGTTGTACCCTGAACCATCAGGGAGGCGCATGACATATAAAGAATCCTGGCGATAAAAAAGAGGTGGTCGTAACCGTAATTACGATCCCTTAATCGTTTATTATCCCATGCCTAACAGGTATTTACGGCACCATGACCACTTCAGAAGCCCCCTCAAGCCACCCCTTTTCCGAGGCCGCCCGCGATGCGGTCTATCGAGCTATATTTTCGCGCCGGGATGTGCGCAGCCAGTTTTTGCCTGAAGTCATACCTGACGAGGTCTTGGGCCGCCTGCTCATGGCTGCACACCATGCCCCATCGGTTGGCTTTATGCAGCCCTGGAACTTTCTCCTGATTCGTTCAGCAGAAACCAAGGCACGTGTGCAGGGGCTCTTTCGCAAAGCCAACGAGGAGGCACGAGATCAATTTGCCGAAGGGCGAAAAGATCTTTACAGCCGCCTGAAGCTTGAAGGCATTACAGATGCACCCATCAACCTGTGCATCACCTGTGATCGTGAGCGGACGGGGCAAACCGTGTTGGGCCGCACGCACATCAAAGAAATGGATCTGTACAGCACCGTCTGCGCCGTGCAAAACCTTTGGCTGGCAGCCCGTGCCGAAGGCATCGGTGTCGGCTGGGTCAGCATCTTTCATCAGCACGAACTCAAGGAAGCCTTAGGCATCCCCGAGAACATTGTTCCAATCGCTTATCTGTGCCTGGGTTATGTGAGCGAATTCCTAGATCGACCCGAACTTGAAAAGGCGGGATGGCTGTCCCGTTTGCCACTGGAAGGCTTGGTATTTCACGACCACTGGGGACAAACCGCTGGCGACAAAGACCCTCTCGCCAAAACCTATCAGGCATTAAGACAGCAATACGGCTATGCTTGAGCACGGTGGGCGTTTACGCGCAGCGGCGCAACAGTATGGTGTGCCTTTAGAGCAGTGGATTGATCTGTCTACGGGTATCAGTCCATGGCTTTACCCCATGCCGGATATTCCGACGACGTGCTGGCATCGCCTGCCAGAACCGGACGATGGCCTCGATACCATCGCCGCACAGTATTACGGCAATCACCAACTACTGGCCACGGCAGGGAGCCAACCCGCCATCCAACAATTGCCCAGTTTATTCGCCCCCTGTCGTGTTGCCATCATCGGGCCGACCTACAACGAGCACGTTGCTGCATGGCGACACAGCGCACATGAACTACGACTGGTGGACTCACTCGCTGCAGCACTGGCAACCGATGCCCGCATCATCATTCTTTGCAATCCAAATAACCCCACGGCGATGCAGTATCCGCCAGAAGTACTACTGCACGCGGCGGCACAACTACAGGCACGCAACGGCTGGTTAGTAGTTGATGAAGCCTACGGCGATGCTTACCCGGAATACAGCGTGACACCGGTGGCTGGTACGTCCCGCGCCCCCCATCTGATTACGCTGCGTTCACTAGGCAAATTTTTTGGCCTGGCCGGCGCCCGCGTCGGTTTTGTCTTCGCAGACAGCGCGTTGCTTGAACAACTTGCCGACCAACTAGGCCCATGGACCATCAGCGGCCCCGCCCGCTGGGTGGCGCAACATGCCCTGGCAAACACGGCCTGGCAAACCAATCAGATCACACATATCAAAGATGCCGGCGTCCGACTCAAACTTCTGATGACGCAAATCCTCGCCCCTGCAGAGCCGGTACAATCGACTGGGCTGTTCAGCACATGCCGCTTACCGAATGCCCAAGGTCTTTTCAAGCATCTCGCCGAGCGCGGCATTCTGGTGAGGTTATTCCCGAATGAATCGCTAATCCGGATCGGTATCGCCGCTGACCATGAATGGAAACGGCTGGAGCTGGCGCTGCGCAGCTGGAAGAACACATAACAAACATCCTCACCCCATTAGAGACTCACATGACACAAGAACAAGATCAAGCGACCGACAGTGGCCGCAACGAACGGCATGAACAACGCATGATTCGCAAAAAGGGCATTGTTGACGAAAAGATTGCCGCCGCACAAACCGAAAAAGGGCTATTGCTGATTCACACGGGTAATGGCAAAGGCAAATCTTCGTCCGCATTTGGTGTACTCGCACGCGCTATCGGTCATGGGATGAACTGTGCCGTCATTCAGTTTGTGAAGAGCCGTTCCGACTCCGGCGAGGAGGCTTTTTTCCGCAAGTTCCCAGAACAGCTCACCTGGCAGGTGATGGGCGAGGGCTTTACATGGGAAACCCAGGATCGCGAACGCGACAAGCGCGCTGCCGTGGCTGCCTGGGATGAGGTCTGTAAAAAACTGGTCGACCCATCCATTAACCTCGTGATCCTTGACGAGTTCACCTATGCCTTCAAATTTGGCTGGCTGGACTTGGAACCCGTCATTGCCGCCCTACAAAGCCGCCCACCGATGCAGCACGTCATCATTACCGGGCGTGCTGCACCGCCAGCGCTGATCGAGATTGCGGACACCGTGACAGAAATGGGCATGGTGAAGCACGCATTCCAGCAGGGCATTAAAGCCATGCCTGGCATCGAACATTGAGCCTAGCTATGACCGATACCATTCAATGCCCGGCTCTGATGATCGCTGCCCCAGCCTCTGGCCAGGGGAAGACGATGATCACCGCCGCTCTGGCGCGCTTACACCGGCGCCAGGGACGTCGCGTCAAAGTTTTCAAATGTGGGCCCGATTTTCTGGACCCCCAGATCCACGCCATCGCCAGCGAAGCACCTTGTGAGAACCTGGATTTCCGCATGGGCGGCGAAGCCGACGTCGCCTGGCGGCTAGCACGTGCCGCGCGCGATAACGATGTCATCCTGATTGAAGGTGTCATGGGTCTCTTTGACGGTGATCCCTCTGCGGCCGACCTGGCCAGACGCTACAACCTACCGATTCTGGTCGTCATTGATAGCAGCGCCATGGCAAGGTCTTTTGGTGCGATCGCCTTAGGCATGAAAACCTATAGACCCGACACCCGGGTCGTTGGCGCACTGGCTAATTGTGTCGGCTCGGCCTATCACGCGCAATTGCTTGAACAGAGTTTGCCGGAAGGTATCGCCTGGTTCGGGTCCATTCCAAGAAACGCCGAATCTGCCTTACCCGAAAGACATCTCGGCTTACTTCCAGCCGCTGAAATCGCCGATCTGGCGGAGCGTATTGACCAACTCGCTGATCGGATTGCCGAAACCGCCGCCGCAGCCTTACCACCAGCAGCGACATTTCCAGTCGCCCCAAACCCCGAGATACCACAAGCGTTGTCAGGCAAAACCATTGCCATCGCGCAGGATGCCGCGTTCTGTTTTGCCTATCCGGCGAACCTCGAGTGCTTGCAGGACCTGGGCGCGCAATTACGCTTCTTCTCACCGCTCGATGACACCGCTCTGCCGCCCTGCGACGCCGTCTGGTTACCCGGTGGTTACCCGGAGTTACACGTAGAAAGGCTGGCCAGCAATATTTCAATGATTCAGTCGTTACGGCAACACATCGACGCCAACAAACCCATACTCGCCGAATGCGGGGGGATGATGGCGCTTGCCGAATCACTGATCGATACCAACGAACAATCGCACCCCCTCATCGGGATCCTGCCCGGCACCGTACGCATGCATAAAAAACTGGCGGCGCTGGGTATGCAATCATTGCCCGCAGAGACGGGCAATCTCGGGGGGCACACCTTCCATTACTCCACGTTCGAGTGTCCGCTGGCACCTGTCGCGCACACAGTTGATGCCCACCAACGCCAAAGCGAATCGGTCTACCGAGTGAAACGTCTGACGGCCACATACTTTCACGCCTACTTCCCAAGCGCGCCTAACACTGTTGCCGCGCTTTTATCCTGATGCTTGAGTTCAGTTTCGCCGCCGCCGCTTTGATGGTGATCGCTGCCTGTCTATTGGATCGGCTCCTCGGTGAAACAAAACACTTTCACCCTCTGGTTGGATTTGGCCAACTCGCAAAGCTCTGCGAACGCCACTTCAACCTCACCGCACTGTCTGGGTCAGAAGCCCGACGATGCGGACTTTTCTGCTGGTGCTTGCTCGTCATGATCCCAACGATCACGATCAGCTTCGCCATGACCCTGTTCGACGATATGCTTCAAATGCTCTCATCCATCATCGTGCTCTACATCACCATCGGTGGCCGTTCATTGCAGGAGCATGCCGACCGTGTTCGCGCCGATCTGGAAAATGGGGATCTGGCTGCCGCCCGCACCCATGTCAGCTGGCTGGTGTCTCGCGACACCACCAGACTAGATGAAACCGGTATCAGCAAAGCCTGCATCGAGTCCGTCCTTGAAAATGGAAACGACGCCCTCTTCGCGCCGATTTTCTGGTTCTGCGTTTTGGGGCCTGCAGGTGCAGTGATGTACCGGTTAGCCAATACACTGGATGCCATGTGGGGTTACCGCACACCCCGCTACCTGAATTTTGGTCGCACAGCCGCCAAACTTGATGACGCACTCAACTATGTGCCCGCTCGCCTGACGGCGCTGTCTTACGCACTCGTCGGCCATACGCGCAGCGCCGTTGCCTGCTGGAAAACACAGGCGCCGCATTGGGATAGTCCCAATGCCGGCCCCGTCATGGCTGCCGGTGCCGGCGCGACGAATGTCAGCCTGGGCGGTGCTGCCGACTATCACGGTGCCACAGAGCATCGCCCCCAATTAGGTTGTGGTAACGCACCAGAACCAACGGATATTGGCAGAGCACAGCGCCTACAACGAAAAGCACTGTGGCTATGGTTGGCAACTCTGTCGATTACCGCCACATTATCTCTGATCTTTTAGAATGCATGGCATGAGCACACCTCTCTTTTACTGCCGGTGGGCACTCGCATCCTGCCTCACACTCCTGGCCGGATCGACTCTAGCCACGCCAGTCTCGGTCCAGGATGACCTAGGCAACACCGTCAAACTGCCGGCACCAGCAAGCCGCATCGTGACGCTAGCACCTTCCGTGGTTGAAGTGACGTACGCCGCCGGTGCCGGTGACAAGATTGTTGCAACGGTTGAATACAGCGATTATCCGGCATCGGCCTTGAAAATACCCCGCGTCGGCGGTCACTCCAAAATCAATCTCGAGGCCGTCGTTGCCGCCAAGCCAGATCTCGTCATCGCCTGGGAGTCCGGCAACTCCCCCACCGCACTCGAGAAACTCCGGCAACTGGGCATTCCTATCTTTATGTCTCAGCCTCACAAAATGACCGACATTCCCGGGGAAATCGAACGTATCGGTGTATTAGCAGGCACTGCGCCTGTGGCAAAAAGGGCGGCCGATGACTTCCGGAAGCGCTACCAGGCACTCGCCCACAAATATCGTGATCGTTCTCCGGTGACCGTGTTCTACCAGGTCTGGCAAAACCCGCTCATCACAATTGGTGGCCAACAGATCATGTCGGATGCCATTAC
>JALRGK010000175.1 GCA_023253415.1 Rhodocyclaceae bacterium | reverse complement strand
ACTCGTTGGTCGCGCCAACGTTGGTAAATCCACGTTATTTAATCGCCTGACCCGATCGCGCGATGCAATCGTCGCCGACATGCCGGGTCTGACGCGGGATCGGCACTACGGTCACGGCAAGATCGGCCGCAAAGGCTTTCTGGCGATTGATACGGGGGGCTTTGAGCCCAAATCTCGCGAGGGCATCACGCAGGAGATGGCGCGCCAGACCGAACAGGCCATTCATGAGGCGGATCGCATTATTTTCGTCGTTGATGGGCGCGAGGGCATCACGCCGCTCGACAAGGATATTGCGCAGCTGCTGCGCCGGATCAATCGTCCGGTCATGGTGGCGGTGAACAAGGTCGAAGGTATGGATCGCGGCGTTGTTGCGGCGGATTTCCATGAACTGGGTCTGGGTGAGCCGCATCCCATTTCAGCCGCACACGGTGAAGGCGTCCGTAGCCTGATTGATGAAGCGCTGGCAGATTTTCCCGAAGACCCGGAAGAGGACGAAAACGCTGAACGTATTCCGCGTGTGGCCATTGCCGGTCGCCCCAATGTCGGTAAATCCACACTGATCAATGCCTTGCTTGGTGAAGAGCGCGTCATTGCCTTTGACCAGCCGGGCACCACGCGCGATGCGATTGAAATCGAATTCGAGCGGGGTGATAAGAAATATCAGCTCATCGACACCGCGGGCGTGCGCCGCAAGGGCCGGGTATTTGAAGCCATCGAAAAGTTCTCGGTCATTAAAACGCTCCAGGCCATTGAAGCGGCTAATGTCGTCATTCTGGTGCTGGATGCCCAGCAGGATGTTGCCGATCAGGATGCACACCTGGCGGGCTTCATCAAGGAATCCGGTCGGGCGCTCGTGGTGGCTGTGAATAAGTGGGACGGCATGGACGCCTATGACCGTGAGCAGTGCAAGCTCGGTATCGAACGCCGCTTCAAGTTCCTAGACTTCGCCAGCTTCCATTACATCTCGGCCAAAGAAGGCAAGGGGCTGGATAGTGTCATGCGCTCGGTCGACAAGGCCTACGCCGCTGCCATGGCCAAACTGTCGACGCCGCAGCTGACTCGTGTGCTGATGGATGCGGTGGCGAAACAGACGCCGCCGCGTCATGGCATCTTCCGCCCCAAACCACGTTATGCGCACCAGGGCGGCATGAATCCACCGCTGATCGTGATTCACGGCAACGCGCTCAATCATATTCCAGACAGCTATCGCCGTTATCTGGAGCATTGCTTCCGTGATCATTTCCATCTGCAGGGCACGCCGTTACGTTTGCAGTTCAACGTGTCCCACAACCCCTATGTGGATGATTAATGGGGCATTCTGAACAAAATGCTTTGCGCATTCCGGTTTTTTGCTTTAAATTGACCCTGTCGTACGCTAAGTCGACGCAAATACCCTCCCCACCAATTTCCCTAACCCGCAATAATCAGAAGAAAGCGGAGTAATAACAATGACAAATAAGGGCCAGTTGCTGCAGGATCCTTTCCTCAACGCTTTGCGCCGTGAGCACGTGCCGGTATCGATCTATCTGGTCAACGGTATCAAGCTCCAGGGGCAGATCGAATCCTTCGATCAGTACGTGGTGCTGTTGCGTAACACCGTCACGCAAATGGTTTACAAGCATGCCATTTCTACCGTGGTGCCGGCGCGTGCCGTCAGCTTCAGCCAGGAGCCGCCGGCGGCATGAGCAATACCGACCCGGCATTGGCCGGGTTGTCTGATCCCCGGTTAGCCAGAAAACCAGCGCAGTCCCGCACGCCTGCTCAGGAGCGTGAGCGGGTGTTGATCGTCCAGGTTGACTTTGGCAAGCTGGATCTCGAAGAAGCGGTGCAGGAAGTCCGTATGCTGGCCGAATCAGCCGGGGCAGACGTTGTTGATGTCATTACCTGTCGCCGGGATCGGCCGGATGTGGCGCTATTTGTCGGCTCGGGTAAAGCCGAGGAGATTGGCAGGCATGCCAAGGCCCTGGACGCCGGGCTGGTGATCTTCAATCATGGGTTGTCCCCGGTGCAGCAGCGTAACCTCGAACAGGTCGTGCATGGTCGGGTCATTGACCGCACGACCCTCATTCTGGATATTTTTGCCCTGCGGGCGCAGAGTGCCGAAGGTAAGCTACAAGTCGAGCTCGCGCAGCTGGAACACCTGGCATCCCGACTGATCCGCGGCTGGACTCACCTGGAACGTCAGCGGGGTGGTATTGGTATGCGAGGCCCGGGTGAAACCCAGCTGGAAACCGACCGTCGACTCATCGGCACCCGCGTCAAAATGCTCAAAGATCGCCTGGCAAAACTCGCCAAACAGCGTCGCACGCAGGGGCGGGCGCGTAGCCGGCAGGGCGTTCTGACGATTTCACTGGTGGGCTACACCAATGCCGGAAAATCCACGTTATTCAATGCGCTGACGCACTCAGGAGCCTATGCGGCTGATCAGTTATTTGCCACGCTGGATACCACCGTACGGCGGGTCTGGTTACCCGAAGCGGGTAACGTTGTTGTGGCTGATACCGTCGGTTTTATCCGCGATTTGCCGCACACCCTGGTCGAAGCCTTCAAAGCCACCCTGGAAACCACCACGCAGGCCGATCTGTTGCTGCATGTCATCGATGCCGCTAATCCGGCACGTGATCTGCAGATCGCGGAAGTGAACAAAGTGTTGGCCGAAATCGGTGCCAGCCATATTCCCCAGATTCGCGTTTATAACAAGTGTGACCTGACAGCAGCCGAGCCCGGTGCCGAGCGGGATCCCTATGGTAAAATCAACCAGGTACGATTGAGCGCCCAGACAGGCGCCGGTCTCCCCTGGTTAAGGGCGGCAATCGCCGAATTTGCCCATCCGGAACCTGCAGAATCCGGCCCAGAAAGTTATTCCTCGGAGTTAGCGCCAACCCCGCTGCTGTCGCCTGATGTCGATCAATGATCCCCAATGGGGAAACAGCCACCGACCGGAGCAAAAAGAGCCGGATCAGGCACCAGATAAGACTGGTGCGGCGCCGGTGCAACCTGAGTCCGATGGCGGTCGCGAGAACCCGCCGCTGAACAACGTCAAGGCATCGCCCCCGCAGTCATCGACACCGACGGGCTCGCAACAGTCACCCACGCCAACGCCGCCCGAAGGGCCGCCTGATCTGGAGGTGCTCTGGCAGCAGCTGGTGTACCGCATACGATGCCGTCTTGCCAAAATACTGCGACAAGCGCCGCCCGAATTGCCCACACCGCCGCAATCGACGGCTAAGCAAGCGACCAATCCGCCCCCCGCAGAAGGTAGCGCTGACCCGTTGCCGAGTTGGCAGGCATTGTCACTACAAAGCTGGTTGATTGGCGTCGCTCTACTGTTCGGTGCCTGGCTGATGAGCGGTTTCTATCTGGTAGACGCCAACCAACGCGGTGTGGTCAGCCGTTTCGGGGTGGTTTCGGACACAGAAGAACCCGGTTGGCACTGGCGTTGGCCCTATCCGTTTGAAAGTGTTCGTCTGGTTAACGTGACGGGGGACCGCACGCTTGAAATCGGGGCGGCAACGTCAGGCCGGCAAGCGCAAGGCTTCATGCTCACCGCGGACCAGAACCTGGTAGGCCTCTCTTATGCCGTCATTTACCAGGTGGAGGATCCGGTGGCTTATCTCACGCGTCTGGATCAGCCTTCAGACCTGCTCGGTGTTTTCGCTGAAAACGCCATTCGTGAAGCCGTCGCTCGACAAACCCTGCGTGGTCTGCAGCAAAGTATCAGCAAACCGGACACCGATGCTGTCCAGAGTCCGGCGCTGGATCAGGTGCGTGATCAGATTCAGCAAAGTCTCAATGATCTGAATTCGGGCATTCGGGTCAAGAATGTCCTTATCCGTGACGTGCGGTTACCGGGTCCGGTACTGCAAGCTGTCAAACAGGCCGATGAGGATGCGCAAAGCAAACTCCGGGCATTCCGAGAAACGCAGATTGCCGCAACGGATAGTCTGATCAAAGCATATAAGCTGGCCAATCAGTTGCAGGAAGAAAGCCGTGGTTATGGTCAGGTACTTGATGACAACGTGACACGTCTCAATGCTGCCTCGGCTCCGGATCTGGCCGCCGCCCAGAAGACGGTTGCCGCCCTCGGCCAGGCCACGCGGCTGCAGTTCCCGCTGCTGTTTGACACGGATACCGATTTGATCGCCCGTACGCTGCCGGCAAAGGTAGTGGCCAAGAATGCCACGAAGGCTTCCGGTAGCAAGGCAGCCGCCCCTGTTGGCACAGGGGCATGGCGTGATCGAGACATCATGCGCGAGCGCGATCGTGTAGAGCGCCCCGGGAGTGGCTCATGACCGAACGCAACGAGACAAAAGGACAGGCCCCCTTGGCACCGATGCGGCACTTCTCGGTCGGACGTCTGGCAGCCGCGGCGCTGGCACTGGTGATCTTGTTGGCCATCTTTTCGGTCGTTGTCGTCGAATCCGGTCAGGTCGGTGTCGTCGTTCGTACCGGCGCAGAAAGCCCGTCCCGGGTACTCACTGAACCCGGTATCTACGGGCGCATTCCTTTTGTCGAGCGCGTCTGGGTGCTCGACACCCGCTGGCAGTCAGCCGAGCAGAGTACGTTGCAGTCGTACGTCACACAGGACCAGCAGTCATTACAGTTGGCGGGCTGGGTTGTCTGGCGGGTTGCTGATCCGCAGCGTTTTAGCGTGGCAACCGCCAGCGGCAAGAACGGTATCGAAGAACGCGTCT
>JALRGK010000025.1 GCA_023253415.1 Rhodocyclaceae bacterium | reverse complement strand
CTGGTGCACATGATGAACACCTTTCTGCAGGCGCCGGCCGTGGTTGAGGCACTGTTGGAAGAGGGGTTGGATGCGTCAGGGGGTATTACTCCAGCCATGCGGCTGGCGAGTGAAGAGGCTCGGGCCCTGAAGGCCTGGTCGGCATTTGTCCATCGGGCGATGATTGCCGAGAATCGCCGGAATAACTTTGCGGATTACTGGCAGCGGCTGTCTGAGTTGTTGGCACTTCGTGTGGCGGAAAACGCGGCACAGTCAGGTGAGCACTATCTCTGCATGAATCGTCGGGAATATGGTGCCATGTGGCTATCGGCGATGGGTGCCGGGGTATTCATTGGTGTCATGGCTTTACTCAAGATTTTTGCCGGTGAGCTGCATGCGCCACTATTTATCACGGCGGTGATGTACAGCCTGATTTACGGTCTGGGATTCACGCTGATTTATCTGCTGGGCTTTACGGTCGCAACCAAGCAGCCTGCGATGACAGCGCAGACATTGGTCGGGCAGTTGTCCAACATCAATTCCGAACGACCGGATGATCTGACGCCCGTGGTTGATCTGATCGCGGCCGTATTTCGTAGCCAGCTAGCGGCTATCGCCGGCAATATTCTGATTGCCTTCCCTGTCGCGATTCTTCTGGGGTTAGGGCTGGGGCATTGGCTTGGTGCCTCCCCGGTGAGCGCCGATAAGGCGGCTCATTTGCTGCATGATCTGGATATCTTCGGCTGGGCAATACCGCACGCTGCCTTAGCCGGTGTGTTCTTGTATTTGGCCGGTCTGATCAGTGGTTACTTCGATAACCGCTCCGCCCATAATCAGGTGGGGTCTCGTATTGCACGGCTGCCGTGGCTGCAAGGTCTGGTCGGTACGGAGCGGGCCAAGCGTGTGGGTGGGTATATCGGTAAGCATCTGGGCGGCATGATGGGTAATTTTCTGTTTGGCTGCATGTTAGGCAGTGCGGGTATTTTCGGGGTGATTCTTGGTCTGCCTGTGGATATCCGTCACATTGCCTTTTCATCGGCCAATCTGGGTTATGTGATGATCGGTAGCGAAACGCTTCCCGCATGGGAAACGACGGCCTGGGCAGGACTGGGCGTTTTGTGTATCGGGCTGACCAATCTACTGGTCAGTTTTACTCTGGCCCTGCGCACGGCGTTCCGGGCGCGGCGTCTTCAGTTCAGTGGTACCCGTGTGCTGATGCGGGCAGTCTGGCATCGGTTCCGGGAATCGCCTGGTACTTTCTTTATTCCACCTAAACAATCATGACGCAACTCTCTCCGCACTTCTGGCAGGAAAAATTCGAAACCCGGCAAACCGGTTGGGATCGCGGTCAGGCCAGCCCGCAACTCATGCAGTGGCTGGCTAGTGGCGCACTGAATCCGAGCCATACACGACGCATTGCCGTGCCAGGTTGTGGCAAGGGTTGGGAAGTGGCAGCTTTGAGCGAAGCTGGCTTTGATGTCACCGGCTTGGACTACACACCGGCTGCTGTCACCGAAGCACAGCAGCGCTTGCAGATGGCGGGTTTGCTGGCGCGAGTCATTCAGGCCGATGTGTTGTCGTACGTACCGGACCAACCCTTCGATGCGGTGTATGAACAGACCTGTCTGTGTGCGTTAACGCCGGATGCCTGGATCCGCTATAGCGAGCAGTTGGTACGCTGGGTTCGTCCCGGCGGGCGTTTGTATGCGCTATTTATGCAGGTTGACCGACCTGGTCGCCAGCAGGGACTGGTAGAGGGGCCACCGTTTCACTGCGATATCAACGCCATGCATGCGCTGTTTGACCAGCGCCAATGGCGCTGGCCGTCTGGTGAACTGACCCAGGTGCCGCACAAGAATGGCCTGTTTGAACTGGCCGTTATTCTTGAGCGGATTTGAGGTTCAGAGGTAGAGCGCTTAAGGGTTTAGATGCTTGCCTCGGCCACGCGCTGCTGAATGTGGGCCAGTGCTTCTTCTACCTGGTCCACGAGAATCAGACAGATGTCACCGGGTTGTAGTTTGGCGAGGGCAGTATCAATGGCCAGAAACTCGCCTTTGATCTCCTCGATTTCCTTCACCTGATGCGCCTCGTTGAGGCCTTCACGGAGCAGGGCCACGACCTCGCCTTCGCTACGACCGCGTTGGCAGGCGTCTTCATACAACACGACGTGGTCGAAGACGTTGCCCAGAATACGGGTCTGGCGGCGGATATCGTCATCACGTCGGTCGCCGGCGCCACTGATGACCACAGTGCGGCTACGTGCCGGCATCTCGTGAATGGTGTCGGCCAGGGCGCGAATAGCGTCCGGGTTGTGGCCGTAATCGGCAATCAGCGTTGCGCCTTTGTAGTCAAAGCGGTTAAAACGGCCGGGTACGGTATCGGCATCACTGTTAAAACTCGCTAGGCCGGCGACAATGGCTTCCCAGGGAATATCGAGTGCCCAGGCGGCGCCGACGGCGGCCATGACGTTTTCGACCTGGAAGCTGATCTGGCCACCATCGGTCAGTGGAATATCCTTGAGCGGCAGTCGCACCATAGTCTTACCCTGGGCCGCGATGATTTCGCCATTCTCGCGATAGATCACCCGATGCCCCTGGGCACGGTGTTTGGCCATGACCGGGTGGGCGGCGCTCTGGCCGGCAAAGAAGGTGACATTGCCGGTGCAGAAGCGTGCCATGCGGGCCACGAGTGGATCAGCCGCATTCAGCACAGCAGTGCCTTCGGCAGAAACGTTCTGGACGATCACACGTTTGACGGCAGCCAGTTCGGCAGCCGTATTGATGAAATTCATGCCTAGGTGGTCGCCTTCGCCAATGTTGGTGATGACAGCCACGTCACAACGATCAAACCCGAGGCCTTCCCGCAGCACGCCACCGCGGGCGGTTTCCAGTACCGCGGCATCCACGTCCGGGTGCCCCAGCACATTTCGGGCACTACGTGGGCCACTGCAATCACCGGTATCGATCAGCCGGCCGTTGGCATACACACCGTCGGTGGTGGTCATGCCGATGCGCTTACCAGTTTGATTGATCAGGTGGGCCGTGAGGCGGATGGTAGTGGTTTTACCATTAGTGCCGGACACGGCAACGACCGGAATACGGCCATTATCACCCGGGGCAAACATCTGACGGACAATGGCTTCACCCACAGGGCGGCCTTTGCCGTAAGACGGGCTGAGGTGCATACGCAGGCCGGGAGCCGCGTTGACTTCCACGATGCCGCCACCTTGCTCCTGCAGAGAACGGTAAACGCTGTCGCACACCACATCAACGCCACAGATATCCAGGCCCACCATGTGGGCGGCGGCAACGGCACTGGCCGCCATGTCGGGGTGCACATCATCCGTCACATCGGTAGCGGTACCACCCGTACTGAGATTGGCATTCTTGCGCAGATTGATCCGTACGCCACGCGGTGGTACCGACTCGGGCGTCATACCCTGTTCTTCGAGCGTGGCGATGCCGATGGCGTCGAGGCGGATCTTGCTGAGCGATGTGGCATGGCCATCACCACGCAGCGGGTCACTGTTGATGACATCGACGAGCTGGCGGATCGTGTGTTGGCCATCGCCAATCACAAACGGTGGATCACGTCGGGCAGCCGCCACCAATTCGTTACCGACTACCAGCAGACGGTAGTCATGTCCCGGCAGGAAACGCTCGACGATGACGTCATCACTGATCTTGAAGGCAACTTCAAAGGCCGCCGTGATTTGCTCGACGGTCTGCAGATTGACGGCAACGCCTTTGCCCTGATTACCATCTCGTGGCTTGACCACGACCGGACCCTTGATCCATTCGGCGGCAGCCAGCGCATCGGCGAGATTGCTAACAACACGGCCTTGCGGCACGGGAACGCCGGCCGAGTAGAGGAGGGTTTTGGTGAGATCTTTATCCTGAGCGATGGATTCGGCAATCGCACTGGTATGGCTGGTTTCTGCTGCCTGAATCCGCTTCTGTTTGCTGCCCCAGCCCAGTTGCACCATGCTGCCTTCGGTCATGCGGCGATAAGGGATACCACGGGCTACGGCAGCATTGACGATGCTGCCGGTGCTTGGGCCGAGGCGGAGATCTTCGTCAAGCTCATTGAGCTCGTGAAGCGAGGCATCGAGATCAAACATCCGGTCTTCCAGCGCAGCCTGACAGAGTGTCATGGCGTGGTCGAAGGCAAGTTTGCCGACGGCCTCTTCGCTGTACTCAACCACGGTGATGAAGGTGCCTTTTTCTGGGGTCTGGATCGTCCGGCTGAACGTCACCGGGCAACCTGCCGCAGCTTGCAACCCCAGCGCCGCAACTTCCAGTGCATGAGCCAGCGTCAGCGGTTCATTGTGACCGCTGGCGATGAGCGGCCCCATTTGCGGAAAGCGTGACCGCAGACGTGTTTCAAAGCCGGCCAGATTGGTGATCTGGCATTCGTCGTCGGTGCAGTTGATCAGCGCTTCGATCATGGTATGGCGACCCCAAAGGTTGGGGCCACGTAGCGCGCGCAGGCGAACAATTTCCATGGATTACTGGTGTGTAAAAGTTTGGATACCGGTGCTCATGATTTCTCGCGAGAGATTCATGGCAACGCCGACGCCAACGGCGGCTAGAATGCTTTCTAGGGCATCGCCGCGCAGTTGCAGTAAAGGAATGCTGTTGATCGCCATGAGTGGCGTGATGTTATGTCCCTGTGCCAGGACAATTTGGCCATCGCGACTGAAAACGGCGCGACCGCCTTTACCCAGGTGTTCCTGCAGCGGGGCTGCGTCACCATATCGGCTGAAGAAAATCACTTCGCCCTGGCACAGGCGCGCCATGTCGGTGACTTCGGTATCGTCCGCATTCAGTACGGCAGCACCGCTCGGCAGCACCACATCGACCTGGGTACGCATCACCTTCCAGATGGCGACCTCATCTTCAATCGAGCATTCGGGCACGGTATCGGTCGGATCCAGATTGGTGACGACGCCAACCGTACAGCAGCGATAGGGCAGACCATGGTTGAGGATAACGCGGTTGTCGTTTTCAATAATGGCAACTTTGACCTGACGATTCAGCATCAGGCGGTGGCCGCTTTCATAGTTGGCGCAATCCCGCGCATCAATCTGACGCTGGTTAAAGTACATGCCTTTACTGCAAGCCAGACCGACGCCTTCATGGCTCAAATGCAGAATGCTGGCAACCAGTTCCGCCACGATCGATTTGCCCCGCGAACCAGCGATGCCGACGATCGGCAGATTAAAGTCCTGCGCTGGCGGGAACAGATAATCAACGATGGCTTCACCCACTGGGCGCGGTGTGCCGGCCGAAGGGCGCAAGTGCATCAGCAAACCGGGGCCGGCATTCACTTCAACAATGGCGCCGCGCTGACCCGCCAGCGGTTTGGTAATGTCTTCACATACCAGATCAATACCGGCAATATCCAGGCCCACCACACGGGCGGCCAGCGCCACTGTTTCGGCCACATCCGGATGTACCAGATCAGTGATGTCGATAGATACGTTGCCGTTGCGCTGAATCAGGACGTCGCGTCCTTTTTCGGGGACGGATTGCGCGGTGAGTCCCTGGCGCTCCAGTTCCAGTCGCACAGCCGAATCCACCCGCACAAAGTTCAGGGTGTTTTCTTCGGCGGGTCCGCGGCTGGGGCTGCTGTTGATCTGTGATTCGATGAGGGCTTCAATGCTCGACTGACCATCGCCGGTGACAAAGGCGAAGTCGCCGCGGGCTGCGGCAACCATTTTGCCCCCCACCACCAGTAGGCGGTGTTCGTTACCCTGGATGAAGCGTTCGACGATGACGCTGCTGCCTTCTTCGTCAGCCACGGCGAACGCGGTACGCACTTCCTGCTCGGTCATCATGTTGGTAAAGACGCCACGGCCATGATTACCGTCGGATGGTTTGACCACGACGGGTAGGCCGATATCCTGTGCGGCTTCCCAGGCATCGTCAGCGCTTTCCACCACGACACCTTCGGGAACGGGAACGCCGCAGGCCTTGAGCAGGCTCTTGGTGAGATCCTTGTCACGCGAGATTGTCTCGGCAATCGCGCTGGTCTGGTCGGTTTCTGCGGTCCAGATGCGGCGCTGTTTGGCGCCGTAACCCAGCTGCACCAGATTGTTATCGGCCAGACGAATGGTCGGGATGTTGCGGGCCTGGGCGGCGGCCACAATGCTGCCGGTGCTGGGGCCAAGTAGTCGATCTTCGGCCAGATCCTTGAGGTCTTCGACGGTTTGCGCCACATCGAACGGCCGGTCTTCGATGGCGGCCATGATCAGATCTCGCGCGGCAAACAACGCCTGTTTGGTCACTTCGTCATTCAGATTGTGCACGATCAGTTTGTACAGACTTCGGCGATTGGCTTCGCGGGCGCGGCCAAAGCCACTCTGTACGCCGGCCATGCTCAACAGCTCCAGCGTCACATGCTCCATGATGTGCACCGGCCAGGTGCCTTCATGCAGCCGGCGGACAAAGCCGCCATATTCTTCGTAGCTGCAGCGATGCTCCATCAGTCCCGGTAACCAGGCCACTAGCCGTTCGGGAAGACCGGGGATTTTGTCGGAGGGGAAATCCTCCAGATCGCCGATGTCGACCCATGCCTCGATAATCGGTATATAGAAGTCCGTCCACATGTTCGGACCGTATATATACTTTATGTCTATGATTTCAATCGATTTGTGGCTCATTTGGCTGTGGTAGTCTCGATATTCTGAACGGTCTTGCCTGTTCCGGACAGAAAGGGTGATGTTCGAATCGTTATCATGTCATTGTAAACAGAAACCGTACGCCATAACGCACCAGATTGGGAACGGATGACGGGATAATGTTCTTTCATCAGAAAAGCCGGCGTTTTGTCAGCCAAAGGCGGGCGCTGTGCGTTTAAACTGGCAGAATTAAAAAGCACCGGATTACCGGCACATTATTGACTGTCAGACCATCACAATTGAACGTACAAGCTCACACCATGCAGACCAAACCGGGCTTTTTGTCTGCTTCTGCTGACCAGACGCTCCATCTGGCCCCCGAACTCTGGCAACCGGCAGTCCGCGCCCATTTGTTGGCGGGTGAAATACTGTTAGCCACGATTGAAACCGATCTGGATGAGCAGCTGCAGTTCGCGCATGGCCTGATTTGCCTGACGAATCAACGGCTGTGTGCGCTGTCACCAGCGGGTGCCTGGTCGGAGTGGCCGCTTTCAGCAGATCAGACGCTCAAGCTAACAGACCATGCTGGTATCGCCACACTAGATCTGTTGACCCCGAGTGCGCGCCTGAATCGCTGGCGTTTTACCCTGGCGCAAAACCCGGCGGCGCTCCGACTGGTGCGTCAACTCGACAGCCTGAGACAGAACGAAAAAGATCGGCAACGCACTGAGGCTGGTGAGGCGGTTCCGGCGCAGGGTACTGGGGACGAACCGGCTCTGTGCCCCAACTGCTGGGTACCGTTACCGCCGGATCAGGATGAATGTCCGGCCTGTTATAGCGAGAATCTGACCTCGCCATCCACCTGGACGTTGCTGCGCCTCTGGCGTTTTGCCAAGCCTTACAAAAAAGAACTGTTGGTGGGCTTTGTCCTAACGCTGCTCGGTACGGCTGCCACGCTGGTGCCGCCTTACCTGACGATGCCGCTGATGGACAAGGTGCTGATCCCCTTCCAGAATGGCAAAAACATTCCGGTTGATCTGACGCTTATGCTGCTGGGCGGCCTGTTGGTCAGTGCCCTGGTCGCCTGGGGATTAGGTTGGGCACGTACCTACATTCTGGCGCTGGTGAGTGAGCGTATCGGCGCCGACCTGCGCACAGCCACGTACGACCACCTGCTCAAACTCTCGCTGGAATATTTTGGCGGCAAGCGTACGGGCGATCTGATGGCGCGTATCGGTACCGAGTCCGATCGGATCTGTGTCTTCCTGTCGCTCTATGCGCTAGATTTTGCGACCGATGTCATCATGATTCTGATGACGGCCGCTATTCTGGTATCGATTGATCCCTGGTTGGCACTGGTCACGCTGGCGCCGTTGCCTATGATCATGTGGCTCATCCACATCGTGCGCGACAAGTTGCGTTTCGGTTTCGAGAAGATCGACCGGATGTGGGCTGAAGTCACCAGTGTGCTGGCCGATACCATCCCGGGTATCCGCGTGGTCAAGGCCTTTGCCCAGGAACAGCGTGAATCAGTGCGCTTCCGTACCGCTAATGCCCATAACCTGGCCATCAATGACCGTGTCAACAAGGTCTGGAGTATGTTCACGCCGACCGTGACCCTGCTTACTGAGATCGGTCTGCTTATCCTCTGGGCCTTCGGTATCTGGCAGGTGGCGCAGCATCACATTACCGTCGGTGTGCTGACCGCGTTCCTTGCCTACATTGGGCGCTTTTATACCCGCCTGGATTCGATGAGCCGTATCGTTTCGCATACCCAGAAAGCCGCCACAGGCGCCAAGCGCATCTTCGATATTCTGGATCACGTTTCCAGCGTGCCCGAACCGATCAACCCGGTGCATCTGGAAAAGGTCACCGGACGGATCGAGCTTAACCGGGTTGGTTTCCGCTATGGTAACCGTGCCGTACTGCGCGATGTAAGCCTGAATATCCAGCCCGGTGAAATGATTGGTCTGGTTGGCCACAGCGGCTCGGGTAAGAGCACGTTGGTGAACCTGATCTGCCGTTTCTACGATGCCAGCGAAGGCAGCATCAAAATCGATGGCACCGACATCCGCTCGATTCCCGTGTCGGAATACCGCCAGCATATCGGCCTAGTATTGCAAGAACCCTTCCTCTTCTTCGGCACCATCGCCGAGAATATTGCTTACGGCAAACCGAATGCCACGCGTGAAGAGATTGTGGCCGCGGCCCGTGCTGCCCATGCGCACGACTTTATTCTGCGCCTGCCGCATGGCTATGATTCCATCGTCGGCGAACGGGGTCAGGCGCTCTCCGGCGGTGAACGTCAGCGTATCTCGATTGCCCGTGCTTTGTTGATCAACCCGCAGATTCTCATTCTGGACGAAGCGACATCGTCGGTCGATAGCACCACCGAGAAAGAAATCCAGAAAGCGCTGGATAACCTGGTGCAGGGTCGAACCACCATTGCCATCGCCCATCGTCTATCGACACTACGTAAAGCCAACCGCCTCATCGTGCTGGATCGCGGACAGATCATTGAAGAGGGCTCGCATGATGATCTGATGGTGCGTGACGGCACCTACCGCCGCATGGTGGAAACGCAGGCCCGTCAGGAAGCCGAAGACAAGGTGTCGGCCATGACGCCGCTGGGAGCAACGCTATGACGCAGGAAACCAGTAACGATCTGCTGAACTTTCATCGGTCCTACCAGCTACGACAGGATGCCTTTGGTCACCTTGATCTGGTCTGGTCTGATGGTGAGATCGTGGAACGCGTTACGCCCGTTCGTGCCTTTCCATTCTCGGACCCGGAACGCGGGTTGTCGCTCGTTGATACTGAAGGCCATGAAGTGCTGTGGCTGGAATCAATTAACGACCTGACCGCTGCAGATAGGGCACTGGTGGATGATGTCTTGGGTGGGCGCGAGTTCATGCCGGAGATTACGGTGATTGACAGTGTCTCATCCTTCAATACACCGAGTACCTGGCAGATACAGACAGCGCAGGGCAAGACCCAACTGGTGCTCAAGGGTGAAGAACATATCCGCCGGATCAACGGCATGGGGGGCAACATGCTGCTGATCTCGGATAACCACGGCATCCAGTTTCTGATCCGCGATCTCGCGGCACTGGATAAGCATAGCCGTCGTCTGCTGGATCGTTTCCTGTAACCGAACAGACACGCTGTGAGTGCATCCTCACCCTGTATGAGCTGCGGCGCTTGCTGCGCCATGTACCGCGTGTCGTTTTATTGGGGTGAGGCCGATGATGCGCCCGGTGGCTGGATTCCGGTAGCAACCACAGAGCAACTCACGCCCACGCTACGTTGTATGCGTGGCACCAGCAGCAAAACCCCACGTTGCGAACAACTCAAAGGCCAGATCCCCGGTGCGCTATGCGGCATCTATGAAAACCGCCCCTCGGTTTGCCGGGAGTTAGAACCCTACGACGTAGACGGCAAGCCCACGGATCAATGCACGCGGGCGCGTGCAGCGTATGGCTTGACACCGCTGTAAGGTGTATAAGTCTCGAAACATCCTTAAGAACCCTTGCGGGAGCTCTGATGAAAAAAACACTGATCGCTTTGCTTGGCGCTTTAGGGCTGGCTTTATCCCAATGTCCCCCTGCGCTAGCACAGGAAGGTTCCGCCGGCGTGCCGGCGATGCAGGCCAGGCAGGTGGCACCTAACATCTACTATGTAGAAGGTTTGTCTGAGTTGGGTTCGTCGGCGAATCAGAACTTCATCTCGAATGCAGGTTTTGTCGTGACGCCGGCTGGCGTGGTGGTGATTGATGCGTTGGGCTCGCCGGAGCTGGCACGCCGCTTGATTGCCGAGATCCGCAAGGTGACCGATAAGCCGCTACATACGGTGATCGTGACCCATTACCATGCAGACCATGTCTATGGCTTGCAGGTTTTCAAGAACGCCGGGGCACGGATTGTGGCGCACGAAGCCTCGGGAGAGTATCTTAACTCGGAGACAGCGCGTTTACGTCTGGAAGTATCCCGTCAGGAGTTGTTTCCCTGGGTGGATGAGAGCACACGGCTTGTGCCGCCTGACGCACCGATCAAGGGTGCTATCAAACTGGTCGTTGGGGGTGTGAATTTCGACATCATTCCGGTGGGGCCATCGCATACGCCAGATGATCTGGTGGTTTGGCTGCCACAATCCCGCGTGCTCTTTGCCGGTGACTTGGTCTTCCGTAACCGGATTCCCTTCGTGGGACAGGCCGATAGCCGCCAGTGGATCGAGTCCCTGAATACCTTACTCAAATTCCAGGCTAAGATCATGGTGCCTGGTCACGGGCCTGTGTCTAATAATCCACAGCAGGATATGTCGCTAACGCGGGATTATCTGGTGTATCTGCGTCAGACGATGGGTAAAGGCGCGGCAGATCTGGTGCCATTCGACGAAGTCTACAAAAACACGGACTGGAGTCGCTTTAGCAAGGTGCCGATGTTCCAGTATGCCAACCGGATGAATGCTTACAACACCTATCTGCTGATGGAGCGGGAAGGGCAGTAGTCGTAGTACTTAACGCGCCATAAAAGAGAAAGCCTGACCATTTCTGGTCAGGCTTTTGATTTGGTGGAGCCGGCGGGAATCGAACCCGCGTCCGAAAGTCCGCGACAAGCAGTTCTACATGTGTAGTCCGGTCAATTGAATTTAGTCTTGGCGCGCCGGCCGAACAGGCTCGCTTCAGACGATTCACTAGATTTTCGAGTCGGGCCCCGTGACATGACCAAACCTTATCCCCTGTTCATGATCCCGATGTAGCTTTCGCTACCTGGCCCAAGAGCAAACCAGTTCGGGAGCCAGCTGCAATTAAGCAGCTAGAGCGTAACGCTCGTCGTTGGCGATTGTGTTGTTTTCAGTTGGATTTACGAGGTAGCTGAGCCTCGACATGCCCTGTCTTGCTTTGTAACCCCCGTCGAAACCAGGTCGGCCCCAAGAGTTTTACGTCACATAGGTGGGGAGTCTAACACAGGGTTTCAAGCAGGTCGTGTAGATCTTTTGGCGTCTTGACGATATGGTGGGCGTGCCATTGCTCAATGGGCGGCCCGTCACCCAGGTAGCCCCAGCGCACAGCCACGCTGGTCATGCCGGCGGCATAAGCTGCCTGGATGTCCCGAATATCGTCGCCCACATACAGGCAAGCCTCGGGAGCCACGTTAATAGCTTTAGCCGCATACAGCAGCGGGTCCGGTGCGGGTTTGGGGTTAGGCGTGGTATCACCGCCTACAGTAATGGCGCAACGTTCGGCGAGGCCAAGCTTTTGCATCAGGGGCAGAGCGTAGAATTCGACCTTGTTGGTGACAATGCCCCAGGGGTGACCCCGGCCTTCGATGCCTGCCAGCAAGGGTTCGATACCCGGAAAGAGTCGGGTGTGGACACAGAGATTGTTTTCATAATAAGACAGAAAGCGCAGGCGGGCGTGTTCAAAGCCCGGATCGTCCGGTGTCAGGCCAATGGCTTCCTTCAGGAGTCCGCGGGCGCCCTGGGAGGCCAATGGGCGTAATATCTCGACCGGCAGCGGCGGCACGCCATCCGCCAGGCGGAGACTGTTAGCCGCAAAAGCCAGATCAGGCGCGGTATCCGCAACCGTGCCGTCCAGATCGAATAGAACCGCCTGGATTCGGGTCATCAGGCGCTGCGACGCAGATGGATCATGTAGTTGACGCTGGTGTCGTCGCCGAGGCTGTAGACCTTGGTAAGCGGGTTGTAGCTCATGCCGATCATGCTGACGAGATCAAGCCCGGCATGACGGGTCATGCGAACCAGTTCAGCCGGTTTGATGAATTTGGCATAGTCATGCGTGCCCTTGGGTAGCATGTTGAGAATGTACTCGGCGCCAATGATCGCGAAGAGGTAGGCCTTCGGATTCCGGTTCAGGGTGGACAGAAAGACGTCCCCACCCGGTTTGACGAGTTGGGCGCAGGCGCTAATGGTTTGCTGCGGATCAGGCACATGTTCCAGCATTTCCAGGCACGTGACGGCGTCAAACTGGGCTGGGTGTTCGGCGGCCATGGTTTCTGCAGCAATGTGTCGGTAATCGACCTTGAGGCCGGTTTCCAGGAGGTGCAGGCGGGCCACGCTGAGCGCTTTGTCCGAGAGGTCGATACCGGTGACATCGGCACCTTTGGCCGCCATGGACTCGGAGAGAATGCCGCCGCCGCAGCCGATGTCGATGACTTTCTTGCCCTGGAGACCGGCAGTTTGATCAATCCAGTTGAGGCGCAGCGGGTTGATCTCGTGGAGCGGCTTGAACTCACTGTTCGGGTCCCACCAGCGGTGTGCCAGATCGGAGAATTTCTGGACTTCAGACGGGTCAGCGTTGGTGCTTTGTTGTAGCGGGGCGTTCATGACGGTCTTTGTGATGCGGAAAGAATAGCCCGATTATAAAGCCAGGCTCAAGGCTGTGGGGCAGTGAGAATTCTGTGGGCATGAAAAAAGCCACCCGAAGGTGGCTTTTTCTCGTGCTTCAGAAATCGGGCGATTACTTGGTGCCGATGATTTCCAGAACTGCACGACGGTCCGGCTGCAGGCAGTCGACCAGCTTCTTGTTGCTGCCGTTCTGCGGGCCACCGATCTTGTCACAGGTCTTGCCGGTGACCGGGTTAGCTTTACCCTTGCCTTCGGTGTAGATCTTGTCAGCCGGGATACCCTTCGAAACCAGGTATGCCTTAACCGAGTTGGCGCGATGCTGCGACAGCTTCAGGTTGTAGGCGTCCGAACCGATACGGTCGGTGTAACCAACAGCAACGATCACTTCAACCTTCAGTGCTTTGGCTTGCTCAACAACGTTATCCAGAGCCTTCTTGCCTTCCGGCTTCAGGTCGGCCTTGTTGAAGGCAAACAGGGTGTCAGCAGCCAGGGTGATCTTGGCGCCAGCCGGAGCACCGGCTTTCTTCATCGTGCCATCGCACTCTTCAATGGCGTTGGCCGGGGTCCAGTAGCCAGTGCGCCAGCACAGACCGGCACCGCTCTTGACGACGTTAAAATCCTTGTCAACCAGATAGGCAACGGTGCCGTTCGGGTCGATACCAGGGGTGGCAGCGTGCGGCTCGATGGCGTCGAGCTGCAACAGCTCGAGCCCAGCGAGGTGCGCGCGCGCATCGGCTATGTCGGCCAGGACCCGCAACTCTTCATGGGCACGCTGCGCGAGAACCTGGTGCTGTCGGACAGCTGGATCAGCGACGCGCGCGTGCTCGACGTGCTGCGCATCCTGGGCCTTTACGAGATGGTGGCGGCCCACCCGCGCGGCCTGGACATGCCCATCACCGAGGCCGGTGGCGGCCTCTCGGGTGGCCAACGCCAGCTGCTGGCGATCGCGCGCATGATGCTGCGCGATCCGCAACTGGTCTTCATGGACGAGCCCACCGCCAACATGGACCAGAACACCGAGGCACGCATCATCGCCGCGCTCAAGCCCTGGCTGCAGGGCCGCACCCTGCTGATGTCCACCCACCGGCCGCAGCTGCTCGAATGGGCCGATGCGATCGCCGTGATCGAAGGCGGCCAATGCCTGGCTTACGGCCCCAAGCAAGACATGATCGAAAAACTGTCACGCGGCATCGACGTTCCAGCGCCCCGCGCCACCGCCTGAGAAACACCCCGCCATGCGCACACCCACTTTCCCCAGCACCGATTTCGGCATCCGTACCGTCGAAGACGACGAGCGGCGTGCCAGCACCCAGCTGGTCTGGGCCACTGGCATCACCTTGCTGGCCGCCTTGTTGTGGGCCGGCTTGTTTGAGCTGGATGAAATCACCCGCGCCCAAGGTAAGGTGATTCCGAGCAGCCGCGAGCAAATCATCCAAAGCCTGGACGCGGGCGTTCTCAGCGAATTGCTGGTGCGCGAGGGCAGCACGGTCGAGAAAGACCAGATTCTGCTGCGCATCGACGACACGCGCTCGGGCGCCGTCTACCGCGAAGCCCAGGAAAAGTACTTCGCCCTGCTGGCCATGGCCTCGCGCCTGCGCGCCGAAGCCACCCACAGCGACACGCCGCATTACCCGCGCGAACTGCAGGCCGAATCGACCTTGGTGGCCCAGGAAAACCAGGCCTTTCGCGCGCGTCGGCGGGCGCTGGACGAATCGCTCAGAGCCCTGGACGCGTCGATTGCCGCGGTCACCCGCGAGTTGGCCTTGACCGAACCGCTGGTGCGACAAGGCGTGATGTCCGAGGTGGAGCTGCTGCGCTTGCGCCGCCAACAGTCGGACCTGATGGGCCAGCGCGCCGAGCGTCTGAACCGCTACCTCACCGACGCCAACAACGAGCTGGTGCGCGTCAATTCAGAACTCTCGCAAACCAAGGAAAACGCCTCGGCACGCGAAGACGCGTTCAAGCGCACCACGCTGCGCTCGCCCATGAAAGGCGTGGTCAA
>JALRGK010000164.1 GCA_023253415.1 Rhodocyclaceae bacterium | reverse complement strand
CACGTGGACAGTGTTGTCGCTGATATTCAGTTCGCGACCAATTTCCTTATTCGACAGCCCTTGTGCCAGATGGCGCGCCACTTCGGTTTCGCGTGGGGACAACTTGGCCAGAATCTGTCGCGCTTCCTGACAGCGCTGATGGGCCGTCTGCCGTGCCACACTAATGCTGACGGCACGCTCCACCGTATCGAGAAACTGCTGATCCTTGAAGGGCTTTTGCAGAAAATCGACCGCACCCTCTTTCATCGCCTGAACGGCAAGTTCCACCTCGCCGTGGCCGGTCATGAAGATGATCGGAAAGGCACTCCCTGCGGCATTGAGCCGACGTTGCAGTTCAAGCCCACTGACGCGGGGCATACGGATATCCAGCACCAGGCAACCACCCATGGCAGGAAATTCTGGTGCCGCTTCCAGAAAAGCCTCCGCCGACTCATGGCCTGTAGCTGCCCAACCTGCCGACTCCAGCAGGAACAAAAGTGATCGTCGAAACGGCGCTTCATCATCAATGACATGAATCATCGGGGTCGGCATTAGTCGGCTTCCTTCACTGTCTTCGGTCGCTGACGGCTCAGCGCCAGCGTAAAAATCAATTTCAGCCCAGGCCCATCATCAGGCAGGCGGGCCGTGAGTGCACCACCATGCGATTCGATGATGGTTTTACAAATGGAAAGCCCCAGGCCCATACCATCTTCCTTGGTGGTAAAGAATGGCTCAAAAAGCTGCTGCAAACCCTCGTCGCTCAACCCACTGCCATGATCACGCACCACCACCTGTGCCCAACCCGTCCCTGCGGGCAAGAGTGTGATTTCGATGGCTTGCTGGACACCCGTAGTTTTTTGAGCATCCATAGCGTTTTTCAGAAGGTTGAGTAACACTTGCTGGATCTGAAGCGGATCAGCATCAACCCATCGGGTATCAGGGCTAAGATGATCTTCAATCAAAATCTCGGGTGCCTTGGCAGCCATCCCGCGAAATAGCCTGACCGCCTCCTGAACCAGCTGCAGAACATCACAGCGTTCCCGTGTGCGAATGCGCTTACGGGCAAAGGCCCGGATGCCATTCAATATGCCAGCCGCCCGTTCGGACTCGGTGGCGATTTCATCCGCAGCTTGCGCGGTGGCATCCGCTGATAAGTTACCCCGGGCCAAACGACGCGTCAGGCTCCGGGCATAGTTGGTAATGGTGGCGAGTGGCTGATTGAGTTCGTGCGCCAAGGTGCCGGACAGTTCGCCCAGAATGGACAAGCGTGAGAGGTGCTCCATCTGCTGACGTTGCGCGTTGACGTTTTCTTCCAGCTCATCACGCTGTAGCAGTGCGGCAGACAGTTCCCGGGTCCGGCGCTGGACCATCACTTCTACCCGGACAGTGTAGAGCAACCAGAACACAAGCAGGATCGACAGGCCGGCGGCAACTGGCCAATACTCCCGAACATAAGACTCGAAACTATGCTGCCGCAAAAAATCGTAGGGGGGTATCTTGAGTTCACGCAGCATGTCGTGCACCGGATGGTAGTCGGCAGGCACCCCCCACTGTTGGCCGCCATCTCCCGGTGGCAACGAGAGTAACGCGATCAGTACGCTACGCGACAACGGCCCCGGCGTATCCGCAGTGGCGGCAAAGGCCCAGCCGGGATAATTGCGCGATGAGGTAGCACAGGGTAATTCTGATTTGTGCGGTGACAGCACCCGGAATTCACCGGCCTTCACGAACCCGGCACTGATTTGCTGCTCCAGGAGGCAGTTTCGGATCACGCCTGCATCAGCCTTCCCCTGTCGAACGTCATCAATGACCTGCGTCATCGGAAAGCCCGTAAATACCGGCGTCAGGTCCCCGGCCTCTGGATCCAACCCCATGCCTTTGAGCTCAGCCCAGATCACCTGATAACCCCCAAAGGCATCCGGTGAAACAGCGGCCAATCGTTTCTTCTTGAGATCCGTTAGCGTGGCCAGATCGGCACGATCGGCTCGGACGATCACTGCCGATCCCACGGTATGCATGGCGTCTCGAGAACGTTCCGGTACTTGTGTTGCAATACGGCTAATCCCTAGGTCATACTCCAGGGCCACATAGTGGCCGGGGTTCGTGATGACAAAATCCACCTCCCCCGCTTGTATGGCCTGTGCCATCCCTTGCAGGTCGTAGTAATGGGGTTCGATAGGCTGGCCGGGCAACTTCTGCTGCAACGCCGCAACAAAGGGGGCCCATTGGACAGCAGAGGCTGACTCACCCTGCCAGGCCAAGATGCCGAGGCGAATATCGGTGGCCTGAACTGAAAACGGTAATAGGCAGAGGCCAACCAGCAGTAACCTGCAGCGGCGATAATGACGTTTCAAATTGGTTGGTTTAGTTTGTAAACCCGACATTGTCACCTACCCGAACCGACCATTGAACACTCCTGCTTTGATGTATATCAAATAAAGCACAATCTCTTACAATCAGAACAAACCCTTTGAACAAAACATCCATGCGACGTCTTTTGATCATCCTGCTTGGCCTCAGTTTCGCCGCACTGGCTCAGGCTACTGAACTTCTGTATCTGAACTCAGCCGGCGGTTCACAACGGCTGCTCCACGCTGATTACAACAGCCAATATTTTGCCGTTCAACCGTTTGTCGATACTCAGGAAAACCTTGCATTTTGCGGACCTGCGAGCATGGCCGCGGTCCTCAACAGCCTACCGCGTGAAACAAGGCCCATATCCCCCCAGCTCAAACCCTTTCCTTATTTCACGCAGGACACTTTTTTCAACCCGCGAACGCTTGCTATTAAAAGCCGCGAGGCAACCCTGAAGTCTGGACTGACCCTACAACAAAGTGGCGACATGATGCGCAGCTTTGGCGTTCATGTCGATGTCTTTTATGGTGACCAACTCTCTGAATCGAGCCTACGCAACTTGGTCACGACAGCGCTGTCAGATCCGAATACACGTCTGGTGATTAACTTTGACAGACAAGTGCTGGATCAACTGGGCCGTGGACACTTTTCACCACTTGCCGCCTATGACAGTAGTTCAGATTCGGTATTGATCATCGATGTGGCCAAATTCAAATACCCCCCCTTCTGGGTCAGCCTTGCCGACTTACTAAAAGCCATGAATACCACGGATCCGGATAGCGCTAGAAGCCGTGGACTCGTTCGGGTTACAACCAACCAACCAAGAGATTGATGACTCTGCGTTTTTGGTTTCCATGCAGTTTGTCCTCGTTTAACTGAACAAAAAACTGATCTAGATCAAAATTTACTGATTCAGAAGCGTTTATGCCCAGGACAAATCTGGGTACAATCCCTCCAGACCCAAAGAATGGGCGTGGAGAAGACATGACCTACAAAATTGAAGTTCAAAGCCCCACAAGTCACGAATGGGTGCTCATCGAATTGCTGGAAGCCAGCATTACAGAGATCATTCGCCGTGTTCAGAAGATCAAGCAGGTCTATCCTGAATATCTCGTTCGTGCTCTTGATTCTGTGTCAGCCAAGACGATAGCGCTCGCCTGAATATCGCCTTTTCAACCAAGGAGACTCTATGGGATTGAGTTTCAAAATCGAGGTCAGAAACAATGCCAGCGAACAATGGATTTTTTTTGAAGAGCTTGAAAAGAGCCCTGAAGTCGTTCGCGATTATGTCAGGCTTGTTCGGACTGCTTACCCTAACTATTGGGTACGTGCGCTAAACCAAATGACGGGTGAGGTCATCACCAGTTACCAGACGGATTGATCTAGGCGCCCAGCTCGTGCGTATGTCGCCACTGGGCAACCAGTCCAGGCACCGCATCGATTTCAGTGATGATGCGCACGCCCGTGATCTCTGCTTTTCTGGATAGCAAGGCACTCCCCCCTGCCCAAATCACGATTTCTGGCGCCAGCAGATCACGGAACTGTGCCAAATCCTTGAGCGCATCGCGCCCCGGGTAAGCCGCACTGAACGATACGGCCACCACATCGAACCCCCCGTTACTGGCATAGCTCGCAATATCCGATAACGGCAAGCGTGTCCCCAAGGACGTGCACTGCGCACCTTCTGCAGTGCACATCGCTTCTACCATGAGCAGACCAAGACCATGTTCCTCATTGGGAAACGTTGTCAGGAGAATGCGCGGCGGCTGAGTCATGGCTGGCTGCAGCTGGATGGCATGCCGAATCACATTCTGGATCTGCTCGGTGTAGAGATGCTCCTCCGGCACGCTCAATTCTCCCCGCAGCCAGGAATCCCCAACCACATCGTTCATAGGGAGCACCGTGTGCGTGATAAAACGCTGCAAACCCTCTTTGACCAGAATGCGGTTGAGGCTATGACGTAGCTCATGCCCACGGTGCATTCGTAACAATTTAAGCATGCCGTTGCACTGCATGTAGCGTTCTGGGTCGACCGTCTGACTGGTCTGGGTGTCCAACAGCTGGAGCAACGCCGAAAGATCCTGTGTAATGATCTTTCCTGGGCGCAGCCCCTGATCCATCAAACGGCGAATGATGCGCAATCGCTCGATCTGTTCCATCGGATAAATACGCTCACCCGCATCGTCCCGCTCCGGGTTTGGAAAACCATAACGTCGCTCCCAAACACGCAGGGTATCCTTACCGATGCCTGTGTCACGCTCTACCTCGGCGATGCGCAGGCCTTCTGTCATGCGGAGCGTACTTGGAAATTCTGGTTTGTTCATTTTGTCTGCGACAAACACATTATGAAAATGTAATTGACAGCCATTTTGCCACCAGTTCCTTGTCTTGGACAAAAAAATCCCATTATTTTTTTCAAAAGCACACCCTATCCCCGGTTTTTTCAAGGCCATTAAACGTAGTACAGTGTGAAAATGAACTCAAAATGCATCACCAAAGTCCGCAACTTGTTATTCGATTTCGCCGTTGCATTGATTACCGTGCCATTCGGTATCATTCTGGGTCTCATCGGTTTTGCGCTGCCCCTTAAAACCCGTTTCTGGCTGGTGAGGTGCTGGCGCCAGACTTTTACGTTTTTTGAGCGTCACATCCTAGGTATACGCGTTGAGATCATCGGTGCCGAAAATATCCCGCAGGAAGCGTGCATCGTTATCTCTAACCATCAGTCCGCTTGGGAAACCGTAGGACTACAACAGTTGTTCTACCCCTGCGTTTTCGTCCTAAAACAGGAATTATTGAAGATACCGTTTTTCGGCTGGGGTTTATCTGCCGTCAAAATGATTGCGATTGACCGCGATACCTCCAAAAAAGCCCTGAAGAAAGTGACCGACCAGGGCGTTGATCGCCTGGCCTCGGGTATTTCGGTCGTTATCTTTCCGGAAGGAACCCGAGCTGATGCCCATACGTTGCTGCCCTTCCAAATCGGCGGCGCGTATCTAGCCAGTAAAACGGAGGCACCCGTGTTACCGGTTGCACACAATGCGGGTGCCGTGTGGCCCAAGGGCGCCTCGGTCAAAGGGCCAGGCATCGTCACGGTGATTATTGGGAAACCCATACCTAGCGGCTTGAAGCCTCAGGCTTTGAATGCGCACATCGAAGCGTGGATGCAAACGCAGATTGCCTTCATGCAGGAACGCGCACAAAGTAACGAAACACGGTAGTCACCCCATCGTTTTATCGTTAAGACACCGAACGTGCGGCACCTTAAAACATACACGCGTGTACTGCTCATCATCTGCGGTGGCATTACTGCAGGCTTGGTGTTTGCCGGTGCCGAAAAGGATACCGATGGCCGGTTCAAAAACCGGTACGCTGACTTATCTAAAAGCCAGAACTTCCTGAGTTGGCAATGGGAGCGCATTACCGGTGGATTGCCCAAGCCACCGCTCAAGCCCACCCCTCAGATGCCCTTTAACCCGGAAAAACTGGCTAAACCCGGCGGTGATGCACAAGTTACCTGGATCGGCCACTCCAGCGTGCTTTACCAGATTGATGGTAAAAACTTTCTGTTTGATCCGGTCTATGCTGAATATGCATCGCCGGTGCCACCATTCGGCCCCAAACGTGCTCAGCCGCCAGGAGTTCCCTTGGCGGCGTTACCGCATATCGATGCCGTTTTTATCTCCCACAATCACTACGATCATCTGGATCTGGAAACGGTCCGACGTCTGATGCAACAGCCAGGCGGCACCCCTCTATTTTTTGTGCCCCTGGGTGTTGATGAATGGTTTGCAGAACATGTTGCAGGCTCTCGAGTCGATGCACCGGATCCCAATGTGATCTCAATGGATTGGGACACGACATACCTGTTCAACGGCAACAAAGGGCCTTTCACGTTTCGGTTTTTAGCGGTTCAGCATTGGTCAGCCCGCTCCCCTTTTGATCGGAACAAGACCTTATGGGGCAGCTGGGCAATTGAACATCCGGCTTTCCGCTTCTGGTTTGCTGGTGATCTGGCTTATTCAAAAGATATTGATGATCTGGCAAAGCATCACGGCGGGTTTGATCTGGCAGCGATTCCGATTGGGGTCTACGATCCACGCTGGTTTATGAAACGCGCACACGTGGATCCCCCGGAAGCGATTCAGGTGTTTAAAACCATCCGCGCCACGCATGCATTCGGAATCCACTGGGGAACATTCGATGGTTTAAGCGATGAATCGCTGGATGAACCACCCGAAGCCTTTGAACGCGCGCGAATGGCTGCCGGTGTTTCTAGCGATGCATTCCGGCTTTTTAGTATCGGTGAAACACACTCCTACCGTAGGTAGTTTCCGTAAAACAACGCAGATCGCCTTCAACGTTCAGGCTCAGAGACCTCTGCGGCAGCGGCTTGCCAGGGCCAGCGCCCTTCCATCTCCAGGATCAGGGACCAGCTAAGAAATGTTCGGATGGCGACGATTGCGGCCAGCACCGCGACACTCATTAATGTGGGGCTCACCGCAACGGTGCGAATGATGTCGGCCGCGACCAGGATTTCCAGCCCTAACAGCAATGTTCGGGTGATCTGATTACGAACCCTTTTGTAGGCGTACGAACCATCCTGGCGTGATAGATCGCGCGGAAAACGAACCAAGCCCCAAAGAACACCTGCCACGATCACAGCAACGCCCAGCACGTCACCCCACTCACCCATCAGCTCGATAAATGCCAAGTGTTCCAAAGCGTCTCTCCTGAAGTGATCGGTAACAGACGCATGATCTCACCTATTTCACGAGTGGGCGAATGCCGGTAAAGCCGCCATCCACCGACCAGACTTGAGCGGTGACCCGTCCGCTTCTGTGAGACATCAGCCAGCCCATCAGCTCCGCCAGCTCAGCTGTGCTGCCAATGCCGGGAAGCGGGTACTGTCGTGCTGCGGCAGTTCGCAGTGTTTCAGTTGCCAGAATTTTCTCGGTGGCGGGTGAGTTCATGATGCCAGGCGCAACCACGTTGACGCGAATACCATAGGGGGCATAAGTGGCCGCTGTGCCGCGCGCCAAGCCCTCAACCCCGGCTTTTGCGGCTGAAACGGCCTCATGATTGGGCGTGCCCATCTGCGCAGCAACTGATGACACGAGGACTGCACTTCCGGGCTGATTATGCTGACGCAGGTTACCAACAAAAGCAGCTAGCGAATGAAATGCGCTGGTCAGATTAGCGTCGATTGAATCTTTGAAATCATTTTCACTCAGCCGATGGAGTGCGCCCAATCTAATGTTACCAACACAATGGGCAAACGCTTGGGGGATGACGCCGAGCTCATTTGCGGTATCAAAAATTTTTTTTGCGCCTGCGGCTGTCCCACAATCTGCACAGACCTGAATATGTTGATCACCAAAGGCATCTTTCAATCGCTCTGCGTCTCTGCTGGTGACAACAAGTTGCCATCCTTCCGCAGTTAGGTATTCCGCGAGAGATTTGCCGAGGCCGCCTGCTGCGCCGGTGATTAATGCCGTTTTAGTCATGTTGACCTCCTAAAAATTGTTGTCGCCAATCCCTGACCAGACCAGGCACGCCATCAATATCGGTGAGCACAGCTAGGTTGGGCAAATGGATACGCTTCTGAATGAGTCCGGCACCGCCCGCCCAGATCGATATTTCTTCGGGAAGAATGTGCCGAAACTGTTTTAGATCTTTGATGACATCCCGCGACGGATAGGCAGCACTGAAGGAAAGCGCAACCACATCGTATTTACCATCCATCGCATATTTGGCAATGTCCGGGAGAGGAACGCTTGTTCCCAGCGATGTGCAATAGGCACCCTCAGATACACACATGGCCTCCACCATCAATATGCCAAGACAATGCCCTTCCTCAGGAAAGGTGGTCAGCAGAATTCGTGGAGGCACATCCTCTGTTTCTTGCGAGTGAATGGCATGCCTGATCACGTTTTGCACTTGCTCGGTGTACAAATGCTCTTCTGGCACCGTTAATTCACCACGGATCCAGTCATTTCCGATGATGCCACTCATGGGCACAATCGTCTGTGTGATAAAGGCTTGAAGCCCGTCCTTGATAAGAATGCTATTTAGACTTCTGCGCAATTCGCGGCTGCAATGGGTCCGAAGCAGCCTGACCAGGCTTAAGCAAGTAGCATGCCTGCTGGTATCGGTGGGTTGGCTGCTATGCGCATCTAGAAGCAGGTGTAATTCGGACAGATCCATGCCAAGTACTTGATTTGGGCGCATACCTTGATCGAGCAAGCGCCTGATTACCCGCAAGCGCTCAACCTGATCCTGGGAATACAGTCGCTCTCCCAAACTGTCCCTTTGCGGTTTAGGAAACTGATAACGCCGCTCCCAGACGCGCAATGTGTCTTTGCTGATCCCGGTATCGCGCTCGACATCGGCGATTCGCATCGGTAGCACATGTTCTTCAAAGTTCATTTGTCTTGGACAAAGTGTTGACAGAGAGAATTTTAAAGGATAATTTTCAAACGCAGAACACTTTGTCCTGGACAATTATGAAAATTTTTCACCGCCTGCTCAAACCCGTTGTTCTAGGTGCCCTACTTACAACGACCCTGGCTCTGGGTATGCCTACTGCCAAAGGAGCAACCATGGCCTCAACAAGCTCGGGCGCCCCATCAAGCCAAGGCTGTCCTTCATTGCTTCAGCACACCTTCCCCAAGCTTCAGGACGACGCTCCCCAGCCGCTCTGCCAGTACTCGGGACAGGTGATTCTTGTGGTCAATACCGCCAGCTACTGCGGTTTCACTCGACAATACGACGGTCTGGAGCGCCTTTACGACAGATACAAAGCAAAGGGTTTCGTCGTTCTTGGTTTCCCGTCCAATGATTTTGGACAGCAAGAGCCCGACAGCAACAAAAAGATTGCCGATTTCTGCCGCAATACCTACGGCATCAAATTTCCGATGTTTGGCAAAAGCAGTGTGCGCGGCAGCGATGCCAATGCGCTTTTCAAGCAACTGGGAAAGTTAACCGGGGATACCCCAAGCTGGAATTTCCACAAGTACCTGATCAACCGTGACGGGAGCCAGGTCCTTAGTTTCGGGAGCCAGATTGCGCCGGAAAGCAAAGTTATGACGGAAGCGATTGAACGCATGCTGAAGCAGACACCCAAATAAACTTGTCAACCCAGATCCCAACCCCATACAGAGAGATCAAACACATGAACGCACCTGACAAACCCCTGCACAACCTGATGCTGCCTGACATTCAAGGGAGCCCTGATCACCGGGATATGGCGATAAACCAAGTCGGCGTTCGAGGCTTGCGCTATCCGTTACGACTGGTTGATGCCAGCGGAGAGACTCATGCCACCGTTGCCTCCGTAACAATGACCGTGGGTTTAGCGCCGACTGTCAAAGGAACCCATATGTCGCGCTTTGTCGAGATCATGGAGGCACAGGACGCGCCCCTGTCTCTGATTGACATGAAGGCACTCTTTAACAGGATGCGACACCGACTGGAGGCCCGGAGTGGGTGCGTTGAGTTTGTCTTCCCGTACTTCATCCGCAAACAAGCACCCGTCTCTGGCGTAACCAGCCTGATCGATATCGATGCGGGGATTACGCTGAAAAGTGATCAAAGCAGTCGGACCGATGTCATCCTCAAGGTGGTTGTTCCAGTAACAAGTCTTTGCCCCTGCTCCAAGGAGATCTCGGATTACGGCGCCCACAACCAGCGGTCACACATCACGATTGAGGCCACGTTGCAGCAAAATGCCACCCTCAACCTTGAGGATCTGGTACGCATGGCGGAAGAGGAGGCATCCTGCGAGGTATTTGGCCTCCTCAAACGCCCCGATGAAAAATGGGTTACTGAACGCGCCTATGACAACCCGAAGTTTGTTGAAGATCTTGTGCGTGATATTGCCCTCAGGCTCAAGGGTGAATCAAGGATTACCCAGTGGTCGGTTAGTTCGGAGAATTTCGAGTCAATTCACAACCATTCCGCCTATGCCCTGATTGAGGGTAGTAACGTCTGAAAGCCAACGCTATGCGCCAGAAAATTGCCATCATCGGCAGCGGTATTTCCGGACTCGGAGCCGCCTACCTGCTGAGCCCCCACCATGATGTGACTATTTATGAGGCAGATCACCGCCCTGGCGGTCACAGTCATACTGTTGACGTTCAGCTTGACGGTCAGCGCTTCGGCGTCGATACCGGGTTTCTGGTCTTCAATGAACGGACCTATCCCCTACTCTGTCGGCTTTTTGGACACCTGAAGGTGCCTGTCGTTAAAAGCGATATGTCATTCTCGGTCAAGATGGCTCAAGCCGGGCTTGAATGGGCGGGCACCAATCTGGATTCGGTTTTTGCCCAACGCCGCAATCTATTTAAGCCCGCATTCTGGGGGATGCTGCGCGATATCTTACGCTTCAACAAAGGCGCCACACGTGATCTCGAGAACCCATCTCTGTCTGAAATTTCTCTTGGCGATTATCTGGATCAGCATGGCTACGGGCAGGCATTTCGCCATGATTACCTGCTGCCTATGGCGGCGGCAATCTGGTCATGTCCTACAGAGCAAATGCTCGCCTACCCGTTTCAGACTTTTGTTCGTTTCTGTCATAACCATGGCCTCTTGCAGATCATGAACCGACCGCAGTGGATGACGGTAGCCGGTGGCTCACGTAACTATGTGAGCATGTTACTTGATGGCATTCGGAGCCATGGTGGCCAAATCAAACTGGAGACGCCTGTCACCGGAATCAAGCGATCAGCCGAAGGTGTTGTCGTTAGCAGCTCGGAGGGTCATCAGGCGTATGACCAGATGATCATGGCATGCCACAGTGACCAGGCACTAAAGATTCTTGGGGAAGAGGCATCCCCTCATGAAAAAACCTTTCTTGGGGCCATTCAATATCAAGCAAACCGAGCCGTTTTACACACAGATACAGCGCTGCTCCCCATCAACCCGAAGACCTGGGCTGCCTGGAACTATGCATCACCAGGCGGCCATGAAAAACAAATCGGCCAACGCCCTGTCAGCGTGTCCTATCTGCTCAACAAATTACAACCCCTCCCCACCGATACGCCGGTGATGGTGACGCTGAACCCCTGGCACGAACCTGACCCCGCGCGAACTTTCCGCCAGATTCATTACGCGCATCCTGTCTTCGATGGACCAGCCATTGCTGCACAGGATTCACTGAAAAAACTCTCCGGGTTTAATCGAACGTTCTATGCAGGTGCCTGGATGGGATACGGCTTTCACGAAGACGGATTTGCTTCGGCCGTCAGGGCTGCTTCCCAACTAGCCCCCCTTCCAGACTGGATTCTGGGGCCACAGCCCCAGCTCAACCAGATCGCGTTAAATATGCCCATGCCGGCAACTGTCAATCCATGAACAAACCGATTCAAAGCTGGTTGACTCCGGCAGTATGCATTGGTGACGTGATGCACGCGCGTACACGGCCAATCCGGAATGTTTTTCACTATCCGATTTTCTACCTCCGACTACCCCTCAGTCAGCTTTCAACCCTTGACGTGGCAGGCCTCGCGATCAACCGGTGTGGCATCTGCCAAATCCTGAACCGTGACCATGGCCCCAGAGATGGTAGCAACTTGATGCGCTGGGTGCACTCATTACTTGATGCGCATGGCATGTCTGGGGTTACGGCCGGAGGCGAGATCATGTTACAGACCATGCCCCGAGTGTTTGGTTATCTGTTCAATCCCGTCAGTTTTTATTTCTGTCATGACGGTGTCGGCCGTCTGCGCGCGGTCATCTGTGAAGTGAGTAATACCTTCGGCGAACGGCACAACTATCTGGTGAGGCACGCCGATAATCGACCGATTGAGTCCCATGATGTGCTTAAGGCACAAAAAGTGTTTCATGTCTCTCCATTCTTTCCACTAAATGGTGCCTATGAGTTTCGTTTTGGTGGAACACCACAGTCTCCCATTGCCATGATCAACTATATGGCCACAGATACACATGACGCTCAATCAGGACATGGTCATTATGGACTGCGGACATGGGTCAGAGGAAACACGGTCGCACTGGATGCTGCGGCGCTTCGTCGCGCGCTGATCCGGTTTCCACTTCTGACTTTCGGTGTCATCACCAGGATTCACTGGCAGGCATTACGTCTCTGGATCAAAAAAGTCACCTTTTTCTCCAAACCTGTCGCCCCGCTTAAGGAGACAACCTCATGAACACGCGTACCGAAGTGATGCAACACGATCCTGTCGCTCCTGGGCTCTATTCGGTGCAAGGGGTTAATCCTTTCGAAGATGCCACACCGACCCGGAATGCCAAATTACCGTCTGACGCAAGAATTATCCTGGAGATGCTGGATCGTATAAACAGTGGCCAGATTCATATCACGCTACCTGATGGCCAGGTCCATCATTGCGGGATTGGCAACGAAGGACCGGTCGTCGATATGATCGTGCACGACTGGTCTGTATTTGGCGAGATGATTGCCCGAGGGGACATCGGTGCCGCTGAGGCTTTTATTGAGGGTTTGTGGGGAACGGACTCCATTACCCGCTTGTTGACCTTGGTTGCCTGCAACCGCAATGCCCTATCTAAGGCAATCCATGGGCGTCGCTGGCAATTGCTAAGCTCGTGGGTGCTGCATCGGCTACGTGCCAACACAAAGCGCGGCAGCAAACGCAATATCATGGCCCACTACGACCTCGGCAACAGCTTTTACAAGCTTTGGCTTGATGAAACCATGACGTACTCGAGCGCCTTGTTTTGCGACCATGAGCACCCGGATCAGGCTGACTGGGAGGCGTTGCCGAATGCGCAGCTGGCTAAAAACAACCGTATGCTCGATGCGCTGGACGTCAAACCAGGTGACACGATCCTTGAAATTGGCTGTGGCTGGGGAGGATTTGCAGAGCAGGCAACGCAACGGGGAGCCCATGTCACAGGGCTGACCTTATCTCCGGCCCAACAAGATTTTGCACAAACAAGGGCCGAACGCGGCGGTTGGCAAAACCAGACAGAATTTCTACTCACCGATTATCGTGACATGCAGGGACAGTTCGATCATATTGTCTCGGTCGAAATGTTCGAAGCGGTTGGTGAACGTTGGTGGCCCACCTATTTCCGCACATTAAAACAGCGGCTTAAACCCGGAGGCCGAGCCCTGATCCAGGTAATCACGATTGATGACAACCTTTTCAAGCAGTATCGACGCGGCACTGATTTCATTCAACGCCATGTATTTCCGGGTGGGATGTTGCCATCACCCTCCGTTTTTTGTGAGCAGGCTGGGCGTGCTGGTCTTAAAGTGACCGATGATCTCGCATTTGGTTTGCACTACGCCCGTACGCTCGGTCTCTGGCACGAGGCATTCTGTGAACGCTTACTCGAGGTCAAGTCCCAGGGTTTTGATGATCGCTTCATTCGGCTCTGGCGTTTTTACCTCGCCTATTGTGAAGCGGGATTCCGGGCTGGATCGATTGACGTACATCAATTCACCTTACAAGCATGAGGATTGCAAAGTGCGTAAGCCTAAAATGATGTGGCAAAAATCCCTGCTAACGCTATGCGCTCTTGTCGGCCTGAGCGGCTGTGGCAGCACCGATGTTGCCAAGTATTCGCAAGAGAAGCCCGTGCTGGATCTTAAGAATTACTTTAATGGCACCATTGACGCATACGGCATGTTCCAGAAACGATCCGGTGAAGTTGTCAAACGTTTTCATGTCATTATCGATGCCCGCTGGCAAGGCGACACAGGGACGCTGGACGAGCGGTTTACGTACAGCGATGGAAGCACCCAGCAACGTATTTGGACCATCACGCAATCAGGTACAGGAACCTATCGTGGGACTGCAGCAGATGTCATTGGTGAAGCCATCGGCGAAAGCTCTGGCAATGCCTTGCGCTGGCGCTACGTGCTCGAACTACCCGTTGACGATAAGGTCTATCACGTTGATTTTGACGACTGGATGTTTCTGATCGACGACCGGATCATGCTTAACCGATCGACCATGTCGAAATGGGGTTTCGACCTCGGCGAGGTGACGCTCACCTTTGTCAAACGATAGGGTGATGTATGCTGTTCCAGCACCTCAACCAACCCCTCCGTCAAGCTGAATGGAAAGGGCTTCGTGTCTGGATCATCGGTGCTTCAACAGGGATTGGTGCCGAACTTGCTAATCAATTGGCAAATCTCGGTGCAAACCTTGTGTTGACCGCACGTAGTCAAGACACCCTGGACGCGATTGCCAATCGTTGTAGACAGCATCATGCAGACCGCAAGATTCTGGCCCTGCCTTTCGACGTATGCAACCAAGGTGACCTCACTGCTGCAGTGGATCAGGTTTTGGAACAGTGGGGTAGCATTGATCTGGTCATTTTTAATGCCGGCACTTATACCGCAACCCGTATCGATTCATTGTCAGCGATGACCGCCAAGGAGGCGCTGGACGTTAATCTGATTGCCCCTATCGCCGCAACTGCAAGTATCCTCCCCCTACTTCTTCAAAAGAATCCGGAACATCGACCCCGTGGCTTTGCATTTGTTGCCAGTGTGGCCGGTTACCGGGGACTACCGCGTGCCCTAACCTATGGACCGGGCAAGGCAGGACTTAATAGCTTTGCTGAATCCCTCTGGGTTGATCTCAACGGCATGGGACTGAACACTTGGATTATTAATCCCGGCTTTGTTCGTACCCGGCTTACCGCCCAAAATAGCTTTGCGATGCCCGCATTGATGGCCCCTGATAAAGCGGCATCAGCAATAATTCAAGGATTTGCTACTGGGAAATTTGAGATTCACTTCCCGAAACGGTTTACTTTTTTCATGAAACTTCTTCAATTGTTACCAATCGGATGGTACCTGCGTCTGACGAAACGACTCGTACCACCGCTACGTCTCGAAACATTTACAAAAACGCCGACATCTGACAAGGAGGCATGATGACACGCCTGAGCACTGAAAAGACGCGCGCGGCGGTTGATGCGCTAGTCCCCTTTTACGAACAACTGCGCCCCGATGACGTTGAACGTTTTGATCTTTACTACCGTCACGATGCCTGCTTTCGGGATCCGTTCAATCATGTCAACAGTATTGATGGGATCAAACGCATCTTCAAGCACATGTTCACCCAAGTGCATGATCCGGTATTTCGTATCAAGAAGGTGATCATTGGGGAAGGTGACGCAATTCTTTTCTGGACCTTCCATTTCAGATTTAAAACCATGGGCTGCAAAACAGTCCAGTCACTCGAAGGGGTCAGTCATCTCGAATTTGATGACGCCGGTCAGGTCACCCTGCATCGCGACTATTGGGATGCCGCGGAAGAGCTCTATGCTCGGCTACCGGTCATTGGTCCGATCATGAGAGGTTTGCAGCGAATCATACGCGCCTAGCGATATGCCCAACGTTGATGGATAGGTCCTCTCGCCAGCAGTAGAGCAAAACGATGGCAATCGCCTTGAGCCCCAACGGTAACAGAACATAAGTACCGATCAGCACCGCCGTATGATCAGTGCTGCCGGGTGTGTAACCAAGGTAGCTCAAGAGTGGCAATGCAATACCGGCTGCAAGGGCCAGATTCACTTTAGCGACGAGATTCCACACCCCGAAGTAGGTACCAGCAGATCCGTTGCTCTCGCCGAGATCCGCGACAATCGATGCAGGTATGGTGAGATCGGTACCGACAGCGATACCTGAAATGACACAAATGACCAGAAATAGTGGCCAGTCCCCCTCCCCAAGTGCTGCCGCCGATGAAAATGCGGCCATAGCGAGCAGCATGGCCAGAATCCATGTTCGTGGACGTCCGAGCCGCTGCACTATGTGAACCCAGAACGGCATCGCCAATGCCGCAGAAAGAAAATATACCGCCAACAACAATCCGGTATACGAGGGTGCCTGAAGTACATCGGTGACATAAAAGACAAATAAGGTGGCTGGGAATGCCGATGCAATCCCGTTCGCAAAAAAGACCAGCAGCAAGCGACGATAGCGTCGATCAGACAAAGTCAATCGGAGCCTATCGAGCAAAGCGCCCGTCGCGATATGTGGCATACCGGACGGTACGCGGCACAGCATGATGACAGCCAGGAACAGGAAAGCCAGCATGAACCAGGGCAGTTGCTGCATCCCGATTAATGGATCATCCGATATCAAGGTAGGAATCACCGCAGCAATCACCACACCAGCCAATATAAAGGCCTCTCTTGCTGCAGTAAGACGCAACCGGCTAACCGTATCCTGCCCCAGATCACTACCCCAAGCCTGATAAGCAATCATTGCACCGGAAAACCCGAGAGTGCAGAGCGCCAGGGTCACAAACAGCGCGACAATTGGGTCCACCGGTATGGCGCCCGGCGTAAAGAGAGCGACAAAGCCAACACCGAAGGGTATGAGTGCACCAAGGAGAACCGGCTTTCTAGGGTACCGGTCAATAAGCCAACCAAAACATGGGTCAGCAATCCCATCGATCAGCCGCGTCAACAGAAGTACAAAACCGATAGCCGACAATCCGAGTAAACCACTTCGTGCATAAAGATCCGGAACGAAAAGATAAATAGGCAGCGCACCAAATGCCAGCGGTAGGCCCAAAATGCCGTATGTCAGAACCTCACGGCGTTCCACTAGCTGGCCTCTGACTGAAGGAGCCGAAGGCGCAACCTGGGTTCTGTCGTTCTGGGATCGAGCCAGATTCCAAAGAAGAAGCGCGCAAACTCAGCATCATTGATCTGACCCACTTCTCGGTTGTTATATAAAAATTTGGCTGCCCCCGGCATGTAAATACCAACAATCTGATCACCTGGTTTGACATCGGGAAATATTCTGGCCATGGCTGGCTCCCAGAGCGCCAGTTGCTGTTCGCTGGCCCCGAGGTCCCGCATGTGATCGACGCTAGCATTTACAATTTTGACACCGGCAATATCCCGCTTGTAGGTCAATTGCAGGGCAATAGGCGGTTTGGTCGGATTTGTACCCGCCCAGAGCTGGGCTTCATACACCAAGAAACCAAAACGTCTTAACTCACCGCTACCATATTTCTGAAGATTGAGATTGCCCCCAAAAACTCGAGATTCCGCAAAACCTCCATCCGAGAAAACCACAAGCAGCCCAATGAAGCATGCCAGTAAAAAATTGCGGCTAGATTTAGTTTTTTCACGCATCCACGTTGCCTCCGTGAATTTTTGATGATGTTAATTGCAGATACTAGGTGAGATTACTCTATCATCCAACTATCAACCGTAGCCCGACATCATTAAATGAATTTGCCCCTGTTTTTTCCCCAGTCGTTACGTCAGCATATGGCTCAGCATCCCTACGCCACGGTCGGGCTGGCTATTTCGTGCTTTGCGATACTGGGGTTGTTTGCAGTGGGTCTCTACGATGTTCTGACGGGGCTCCATAGCGAGACCATGCGTTATGCGCTCTGGGGAGGTTTCGCAGGGTTTGCCATGACAACTGCGGGCGCTATACCAGGATTTTTTCTCAAAAGACTGCCCAGAAAAATTGAAGACGGCCTTCTGGGTCTCGCAGCCGGCATGATGCTCGCGGCTAGTTCTTTCTCTCTCATCCTGCCAGGACTCAAAGCCGGCGATGTGATCACTGGAAGCACACTGCTTGGCGCTGTTACAGTCGTGATTGGCATGGCACTGGGCGTTATGCTCATGCTGGGCATGGATGAATTTACGCCGCATGAGCACACCCATACCGGCACCTTTGGCCCAGAAGTCCGTCGCCTCAACCGGATCTGGCTCTTTGTGCTCGCAATAGCGCTGCACAACCTACCTGAAGGGATGGCTATCGGGGTCAGCTTTGCCCAGGGGGATCTGCAAGTCGGCATTCCACTGACTTCGGCCATTGCGATGCAAGACATTCCGGAAGGGCTAGCGGTGGCGATGGCGCTACGAAGTGTGGGCTACAGCACGATCAAATCCATCAGTATTGCCTCTATCACCGGCTTACTTGAGCCCCTTGGTTCTATCATCGGACTCACCCTCTCCAGTGGCCTGGCAATCGCTTACCCGATTGGTCTAGGCTTGGCCGCAGGCGCGATGATCTTTGTGGTGTCGAATGAAGTCATTCCCGAAACCCATCGCAACGGCAATCAGCGCGTTGCAACTATCGGTCTTGTCTTTGGTTTTGCACTCATGATGACACTTGATACGGTACTGGGTTAACGTTCAATATGCGCCTTGAAATTGCGTTGGTATTCGTGCCCCACCTCTTCGCACCCATTAATGGCCAAGACTCAACGCAACATCAGTCACGCTGAGTCTGCCCTGCCATTACAAACCTGCGCAGTCAAAAGCAGTGTAGATATTTTTGAGCCATGACTTCACTCGCTGGCGCTCAAGCAACCCCAACGCATCTGCACCCTGACGATTATTGATCGCTGCCCAAAAGCTAGCATTTTGCGCATCGATCTTACGCATGCTGGTTTCGTGCAACTCGGGTATTGTGATTACTTGCGCTCCCAGATCGATCGCCCGCTTTAATTCTGACGAGTGGTCCAATAGTGAAAAGTCGCCACCTCTGCCCAGATTACGTACAACGATGTATTGGGTGCTATCGCCATAAGTATCCATCAGACGCCCCAGTAAATCAGCCGAGTCCTTGCCACCATCTGCCACGTGCCAGAAATTGACTTTAACGTTCATCTCGTCAAGTAGCGTCAACAGATCGGAATCTTTGATCCAACGCGCGATTGGTTGTGCGGTCTGTGCTGCCAGATCCACGATCACATTCTTGCCGGCGGCTCTATCTGTCGCCTCTTCAAAGTCGCTGACAATCAGATCAAGCCCTTCGTAGGCATCAACGATCACTCGTGACGCGTAATCCGCGTAGAAACGGCGGAATGACGCATGGGATCGATCTGTATCAAAGCCGGTAAATGGTTTTTGATGATCGATATAGTACTGTGCTAGTGCCCGCGAGACTACCGACTTACCAACACCACCTTTTTCACCACCAACAAAATTAAGAGACTTCATTTGCTATCACACCCTTTTATAACATTAGGACAATCCCTAATTGATCAAAGATGCAGCAAATTACGTGCCAAATATTAAAACCCGATGTCGACTGAGAGACAAAAGAAAAGCCTCCATCGCTGGAGGCCTTCAATTCAGGTGCGCTGAAAGGAAACGAACTCTCGCGCCTTGGTTCGTGGCCAAGGCGGTCAATTCATGGTGCACCAAGATGAGATAGCAAGCAGATCAGTTGTTGAGCCGAGCAGGCTTACTCTAACCCCCTGAACGTTTATCGAGCACTATAATGGTCTGACGTGCTCCTACACCGAAGCATGATCCATGTGATCGCACCATCCCGAATTTCACTTGAGGTAATTAAATTGTCTGACCCGCTTTCACTGGAAGTCGTTAGTCGTTATCCAAGCAAGGGCAAACGTTGTACGCCACTCCTTTTCGTTCACGGAGCCTTCAGTGCGGCATGGATCTGGTCAGAGCATTTCCTTGACTGGTTTTCTGAGAGAGGTTGGCCTGTCCACGCTGTTTCTCTGCGAGGGCATGGCGGTAGCGAGGGTCATGAATCGCTTGGACAGTGGGGTATTGATAACTACGTCGCTGATGTCATGCAGGTTATTGAAGAAATTGGTGAACGGCCTGTGCTCATTGGGCACTCAATGGGGGGGTTTGTTGTACAGAAATGCTTAGAGCAATCGACCTTTCCAGCAGCTGTGCTCATGTGTTCCGTGCCGCCAAGTGGCTTGATGGCGAGCACCATTTCGATGGCGTGGTCACGACCGGATTTGATGGGCAGCCTGGCTCAATTAATGACGGGGGCTCCGGCAGACGCCAATGGGTTCAAAGAAGCTTTGCTGGCACAGCCGGTCGCCATATCTGATCTAGAGCGATATGCAGCACTTTCGCAGACCGAATCGCAACGAGCTATCTTGGATATGACGCTGTTAAACCTGATTAGACCCAATCGATTGAACCCAGCACCGAAACTGGTCATTGGTGCCGAGATGGACCACATGGTTCCAGCCAACCAAGTTCGAGAGACGGCTCAAACCTATGGTGTTGAACCCGTTATCTTCCCAGATATGGGTCACGCTCTGATGCTAGAGCGCGATTGGGCTCATGTTGCGAGCGTGCTCAATGATTGGTTGGTCGCCGTTGTGCAGGATGCGCCAAAACCAAAAAGTAGTTGAAAGTGCTGAACAGATTTACTGGGTTTGATGTTCTGGAGGCTGTTACTCTAGTTACAAATAAATTGCACTCGCATTAAAGATCATTCACTTTTAGGTGCTGTTATTGCAAGAGTTATTCGGGATTACAGCAATTTAGGGCGCTTAAACCAGTCGGTTGGTTGCGGTGGATTTCCCGATCTTGCAAACTCTGTCCATATGTTCCGAGCCTGTCGCCCTACATGTTCGATTTCTTCTTCATTGGCTTTACCGAGCATCGGCGCACCTTCCCAGACGGGATAGCTGGCAAACAACAAGGGCAGTTCAATGCAGTGACATGTACCGTAAGGGCTACCCTGGGGATGCCACTCGTTTTGATAAAGAGACACGCTAATATCACTGTTGCGCAGCCTGGCAGCGTATGCTCGAGCAGGCTCAGAAAAAACGTCACTAGTGAATTGCAACGTTTGCAACTTGTCCTTGCGCCCTGAGTATTTCCTCAACACTCGCTTTCAGCGGGGACTTTCCTAACAGACCCATGAATTCTCGCGCAGTATCTGTTGCTCGCGTCGTATCGTAAGCCTCACAGAGCGGTGCACTTTGGATGATAGCGCGTCGCACTGGTGCCCGGTCTGCTGTGGCAAGAATCGAGGCCACGGAGTATCCACCCGCTGATTGACCGAATATCGTGATGTTCTCGGGATCCCCACCAAAATGCTCTATATGTTCATGGACCCAGCGCAGTGCGGCAAGCTGATCCTGGAGGCCAGCGTTAACTGTTCCAAGTTCGGGGGCATATAAGTAGCCAAAAGCACCAAGGCGATAATTGATCGTGACAGTTACGACATCACCCTCTTGGGCCAGTCGTGCAGCGTTGTTCCATTGTTCCTGTCCGCCACCGGTGATAAAGGCACCGCCATGAATCCACAGCATGACCGGCCGACGCCCCTTCAAATCAGGTGTAAAGACAGATAGAAGCTGGCAGTCTTCTGACATCTCCCGCTTGGCTTTCGGAGCTCCCATAATGAAATCAACTCGGGATGGAGCTTGTGGACAGATGGCGCCTGGGCGTGTTGCGTCAAGTACACCATCCCACGGAGGTGCGAAATCGGGGGCCTGGAAACGCATAGCCGTAGCATAAGGCACGGCATGAAATACACTTACAGTTCCAAGATCAAGTCCGTGCAATTGTCCCTGATTAAGTGTGACTAATGTCATTATTTGCTCATAAGTCTTAGACAGCTTCGTCTATGCCAGATATTTTTATGACTTTTGCATGAGACAAACTGCCTCTAATAGCCCGAGAAATCGACGGAGGTTTCTCTAAGAGAAAGGGAAATGCAATCTATGAGACAAAAGAAAAGGCCCCCATCGCTGGAGGCCTTGTATTCTGGCGCGCTCGGAGAGATTCGAACTCCCTACCCCTTGGTTCGTAGCCAAGTCTTACAGGCACCGAAAACCCGTTCTGGATCAGCGGGTTATAACGTCAACAATCTCTCACAGAATGGTGCC
>JALRGK010000145.1 GCA_023253415.1 Rhodocyclaceae bacterium | reverse complement strand
CCCCCATTGTCCAAAATTCCCCACTGCTGCCTCCCGTAGGAGTCTGGGCCGTGTCTCAGTCCCAGTGTGGCGGATCATCCTCTCAGACCCGCTACAGATCGTCGCCTTGGTAGGCCTTTACCCTACCAACTAGCTAATCTGACATCGGCCGCTCGTATAGCGCAAGGTCTTGCGATCCCCTGCTTTCCACCTCAGTGCGTATGCGGTATTAGCGTAACTTTCGCTACGTTATCCCCCACTACACGGTACGTTCCGATGCTTTACTCACCCGTTCGCCACTCGCCATCAGAAGAGCAAGCTCTTCCATGCTGCCGTTCGACTTGCATGTGTAAGGCATGCCGCCAGCGTTCAATCTGAGCCAGGATCAAACTCTTTAGTTCAATTCCTGTTTAAAACTCACGCTTGACGGATATTTCTATCCTTGAGGCGTAAGTGCACTACTTAACTCTTGAGCAGTCCCAAAGGACTGTCTCCGTCAAGCAAACACCCACACCTATCGGTTGTCTAATTTGTTAAAGATCAGGTCTACTAACACCAACTCAACGTCGCCGTCAGCAGAGAAGCGAGACTATAGCAATCTAAAATTACTCTGTCAACACTTTTTTCGAACCCAACATTTTTTGTTGGTTGCGGGGACAGGATTTGAACCTGTGACCTTCGGGTTATGAGCCCGACGAGCTGCCAGACTGCTCCACCCCGCGTCCGAGAAGCCGTGCATTATGCAGAGAGTCAGAGCCTATGTCAAGCTTATTTTGTGTTTTTCAAGTGCGTACCGGAAACATCAGGACTCCAACCACTTCAGGAGCGGCGCCCATTGCGCCAGATCCTGCTTGTGGCGCGACTTGGGCGGGTCAAAAATGGTCCGCCCCGCTGCCGCTGCATTGACATAGTTGGATGTGGGCCGAATGTACGTCAGGATCGGCACATCAAAATGCTGCAAGAACGCTTCGAGCATGCCGGCCGCCCGAGTTCTCGGATCGACGCGCATCGCAACGATGCCGATTTTGTGTCGCTGGCCACGCATCTCACTACGCAAACTGTTCAGAAAGTCTTCGGTAGCCGCCATATCAAAAACGGACGGCACCACTGGGATAACCACACGATCAACCAAACGCAGATAGTCGCTCAATTTATATCCCTGAAGGCCGGCCGGCGCATCAATCACGGTGACATCAGCGTCTTTGGGCAAAGACGCCATCAACTGACCGCCACCATAGAAGCCATTAACGGCGGGCATCGATTCATCACGGAAAGACATCCAACGCAAAGATGACTGCTGACGGTCCAGGTCACACAGGGTGACCCGCTTCCCTTCGCTCGCGGCCCACCCCGCCAGATTTGTCGCCAGCGTTGTTTTACCGCAACCACCCTTGGGATTACACACCATGACAGCCGTCATTTTTTTAACCTTTATTAAATAGGAGCACCCCAGAGGCACTGCTTTTGTTTAGACTGTCAAATTATAAGTTTCTTTATCGTATTCAGCATCAAACGAGACCAGATCATGACCGGCCCTGAAAGCAAACGTCCACCCAGCAAGCAGCAGGGTATTCAATCCATTGAAATCGGCGGATCGATCTTAAGAGCTTTGATTACTGCCGGTCGCCCAGCGATGCTGAAAGACATTGCACACATGAGCGGGATGCCGCCCGCAAAGGCTCACCGTTACTTGGTGAGTTTCCAGCGTATGGGGCTCGTGAGCCAGGATGCGGCTTCTGCTCGTTATCACCTGGGGCCCTTCGCGTTGACCCTTGGACTCTCCGCCCTAGCAACGCTTGACCCGTTGCGTCTTGCAACACCAATTTTAGACGAACTGTGCGATGAGATTGGCATGGGCATCGGTCTGGCCGTTTGGGGCAGCAGCGGGGCTACGATCGTGCGCTACATTGACACGGGTGACGCCATTTCTGTTTGTCTGCGTGTAGGCCGCGTGCTCGGATTACACGACTCTGCGACCGGTCGGTGCTTCAGCGCCTTCTTCAATCCTTCGGTGATACAGCCTGCAAGAGCAGCGGAACTGACTGCGATAGCCGGCAAAGACAAGCAGATGCGTCACCAACTTGAATCAGAGCAAGCAGCTGTCATCGAGGACGCAAGACGCGAGGGCATTGCACGCGCTGGTGGCAGCCACACACCCGGAATCAATGGCTTGAGCGCGCCCGTTTTTGATTACACGGGTCAAATGGTTGCCGCAATCACTGCTGTAGGCACGGCAGGTCAGTTTGACGCCGATTGCCACAGCACCGAAGCACTCAAGGTCAAAGCTGCCGCCAACCGACTTTCAGAACTTCTTGGTTTCGGGAACGTTTCCCCTACTGTCTAGGCATTACCTCGCAGCCGATCCATCGATCCCAGCAGCAAATAAGGCACGAGGATAAGCCAATAGACCCAGGCCAACGCAAACGCATAGACGGGATCTCCATTCGCAAAGTGGGTAAGGCCTTCCATAAAACCACGGCCATGCCATGCGGCTTCGACACCTGCCTCGATCACACTCAAAAGCAGCACAACCAACAAATATACGAACGAACGCGGTAACACGATGTACCACAAGTCTTTTCCATGGGTGTGGCGCATCGGATAGATGGCCTGGCCAATGAGGACGAATTTGGCACAGATTGCCGCTTTGACAATCGCCAACCCCCATGTCCCCAAGGGCAATCCGTGTTCCCGCAAAATCTGATGCGTCAGCAAGCCAATCGCACTGAACCAGAGCCAAAAATAGACAGTGAGTTGCAATGCTTTTTTAGCTTCTTCGGCAATACGATGACCTATTTCATGAACCGTCATGACTTTTCTCTTAAGGGGCAGGCTTAAAGTATAACCAGTCGCCCCTAATCACAGGGGGTCAGAAGCCTACCTGGTCATAACAGGGGCTTATCTTCCCCTTCGCCGACCTCGTAAACCACATTGGCACGCCCCACTAACAAAGGATCAACCGGGCCGATACGTGCACCATCTTTCTGACCATAGGCTAGGCGGTGCAGCACATAACGCATGGCGTTGAGTCGCGCCCGCTTTTTGCAATCGGACTTGATCACGATCCAGGGGGCATCCGCAGTATCGGTCGAAAAAAACATGGCCTCTTTGGCATGCGTATAGTCATCCCATTTATCAAGCGAGGCTTTATCAATAGGTGAAAGCTTCCATTGCTTGAGAGGATGTTTCTCACGCTCCTTGAATCGACGTCGTTGCTCTTTACGGCTAACGGAAAACCAGAACTTGAAGAGATGAATCCCGCTGCGCACAAGATTGCGTTCAAATTCTGGGACCTGCCGCATGAAGTCATCATATTCTTCCGGCGAGCAGAAGCCCATTACCCGCTCCACTCCTGCCCTGTTGTACCAAGAGCGGTCGAATAGCACGATCTCGCCCGCCGTGGGTAAGTGCTGAATGTAGCGTTGAAAATACCACTGACCGCGCTCGGTTTCTGTGGGTTTCTCAAGCGCAACAACCCGTGCACCCCGAGGATTCAGGTGCTCCATAAAGCGCTTGATCGCTCCGCCCTTGCCTGCAGCGTCACGACCCTCAAAAATAATCACGACCTTCTGACCGGTTTCCTTGACCCAGGCCTGTAACTTCAGCAGTTCGACCTGCAGCTGATACTTGGATCGCTCGTAATTCTTGCGCAGCATCAGATTTTTATAGGGATAACCACCTGTACGCCAATCATCCGACAATTCGTCATCCGGTGCTGATGGCAGCCTATCTGTTGTATCAGCATTCACCAGAGCATCTCGTAACACCCGAGCCTCATCCGGAGAAGCACCCTCCAGTATCGCCGCGAGCGTTTGTGCTACTTCATGCGTATTGCCGGGGATGAAACCAGAAAGCACGTCTTTCAACGCACCTAGGTGGCGTGCATCTGCAGCATCCTGGCCTCGCTCAACCATAAAGTCGGCTAATGCTTTATCAGTCATTCTTGGCGGGACGTCACCTGCGCTTATTGGGCGAACACGTGACACATCTCGAGTATTTGTCTTGACCTGGGGCTTCGTCCTTGCCGCAGCCCTATTAACAATCGTTTTCTTTTGAACCATGGTTGCACTCGACATCAATCAAACTTTTAAGTTTACGCCGATGATCAGCCGATGGAGGTCCAAAGCTTTGCGCTAGATCAAGTCTCTTAGTTATTTTCCAGACTGTACTTAGTACCGAAGTCTCTTTATAATGCTAACCGGTTCGCCGGTTTAGCTCAGTGGTAGAGCAACCGCCTTGTAAGCGGTAGGTCGTCAGTTCAATCCCGACAACCGGCACCAACAGATTCTCAAAAGCACCCGTCAGGGTGCTTTTGCTTTTGTGAAGCGCACTCTGGAAGCCATAACACCACTGGCCATAATCAGCAGTATCGCCAGCCAACCGAGCAGATCAATACGCTCACCAAAAAACAGACCGCCAAAAAGACTGGCAAAGACGACGGTCGTATAAGCGAGTGCATTGGTCAGCAAGGTCTTACCGCTTTTATAGGCACGCGTCAGTGAAAGCTGCGCGCCCGTTGCAAAAACACCTGCGCCGATCAGCCAGACAACATCGTCAAACTCTGGCCAGTGAAAACCTTGCCAACCGACCCACAACAACGCGCCGATTGTGGAAAACAACGAAAAATAAAATACGGTGCGCCATTCGGGCTCACCCAACGCACCCAATTCCTTGATGTGAAAATAGGCCAACCCTGCCAGGCCTCCGGACACCAAACCCAGCAAAGCGCCCAACAGGTGGTCATCATCTACGGCAGGACGCAAAAGCAACACGACACCCACAAAACCCAGCAAGAGCGCTAACCATGCCAGACGTGATGGTCGCAGCCCTCGTAACACAAACTGCCAGAGCACAAAAAATATAGGGGAGGTGTAGTTCAACGTCACCGCAGTTGCCAATGGCAACTGGGTAATGGCATAAAAATAAAGGAACAATGCCGAAAAACCGGATAGAGAACGAAAGCTATGGCTGCGCAAATGAGCCGTGCGAGGGTGTCTGCCACGTATTAGCATGAACCCTGACACGATCAATAAAGCCACCATACAACGCCAAAGAACGATTTCCCCAGAGTCATTATGAACCGCCGCCAGTTTGACGCAGACCCCCATACATCCAAAAAGAAAACTGGCTACCACCATCCATAAGGATTGCCAGCCGGGACTCCGCGTTTCGGGCATGAAGCAGGTATTAGCCCCCGAATGGCTGGAGCTTTTGTCCCAGCATCCGGCGATAAAACTCATGGAAATGAAGCATGCCATCTTCCATGGGGGACTGATATGGACCCACTTCGTTACGCCCCGCCAGCATTAAAGCCCGACGACCTTGATCCATCCGTTCACCAATTTCGTCATCTTCTATCGCTGTTTCCATATAGGCAGCCTGCTCAGCTTCGATGAACTCACGTTCGAATTCGACGATTTCTTCCGGGTAATAGAACTCAACAATGTTCATGGTCTTATCAACCGACTGCGGATGCAAAGTCGAGACCACGAGTACATGGGGATACCACTCGACCATGACGTTCGGATAGTAGGTGAGCCAAACTGCACCATGCTCTGGCTGCAGGTTCAAATGGCTGTACTGACCAAGGACTTGTTGCTGCCAGCGGCGATAGCTATCAGTTCCGGATTTGGCTAACGACGTTATCCCAACACGCTGAATAGAGTACCAGTCGCTAAATTGCCATGTCAGCTCGTCACAATTTACAAAGCCACCAAGCCCCGGATGAAACGGAACAACGTGGTAATCCTCGAGATAGACCTCGATAAAGGTTTTCCAGTTGTAATGACATTCGTGCGTGACCACTTTATCGAGTTTGTAGCCCGAAAAATCGAAGGCCGATGCCAACTGCATACCAGCCAAGTCTTTTCGGATATCTCGCTGACCTTCAAACAACAAGCCGTTCCAGTTCTGCAGTGGCGAACGCGCCAGATTCAGGCAAGGATTATCGGGAAAATGCGGCGCCCCAACAAGGCTACCCAGACGGTCGTATGTCCAGCGGTGTAGCGGACAAACCATATGCTGACCCAGCGTCCCCTGGCCATCCAGCATAATCGCCTGACGATGCCGGCAAACATTGGACATCAGCTCAAATTCGGCACCACGATTGACCAACATCGCGCCGTGATTTTTTATCTCGAGCGTTCGATATGCATTCTCATGGGGCACCATGAGTTCATGGCCAACATAGCCTGGCCCCTGGTCAAAGAAGACCTCTTTTTCCAGCGCAAGCAGATCGTTATCGAAATACCAGGAAACCGGCAATTGCGCCTGCGCTGCTACCAGTGATTTGGGCGAGTCAAAGGCTGACATCCCCTTACCCTCCGCAAACAAGTGGGTTTAGCAAAGTCGTCTATTGTAACCCGCCGTGAAATTGACCGAAAGCCCCGAATCGGTTAACTTTCAATGTTTTAGTATCACTGCAGAGTTCCCTGCACTGTCCTCAACGTTCCGAACGCACATGTCTTCTCGAAAACCCACCGAAACGCTACAAGCCGATGCACCTCACCCCTGCGATAAGCTGAGTTTCGAAATGGCTATTGCCGAACTGGAAACGCTGATCCAGTCGGTTGAAAACAATCGGTTACCTCTCGAGGCTACACTTAATGCGTATCAACGGGGCCAGCAGCTCATCGGCCGTTGCAGTGAATTACTGCAGGACGCGGAACAGCGATTACAACAGTTTGATGTGCAAAGCGTTGGCGAGGCCACCCAGCCGGAGCGTTCATGAGTCTGAAGGAATGGATGCAGGCAACTCGGGAGCGAACTGAAACCGCCCTGAATCGTTACCTGCCATCGCCTGACCACAATCCCAAACGCCTCCATGAGGCCATGCACTACGTCTGCATGAATGGTGGGAAACGCTTTCGTCCTATATTAGTGCATGCGGCTGGCGAAATTTCCGGCGCCACCACCACGGCTCTCGACTGCTGTGCTGCGGCGATCGAAATGATCCACGTGTACTCACTGGTGCATGATGACATGCCCTGCATGGATGATGACACCCTCAGGCGTGGACAACCCACCTGTCACGTGCAATATGATGAAGCGACCGCACTACTCGTCGGCGATGCGTTACAAACCCAAGCATTCATCACACTGGCACAAGCCCCCGTATCCGCGACCACGACCAAAGCATTGATTCGCACACTTGCCAGCGCATCAGGCAGCACCGGCATGGCCGGTGGGCAAGCGATCGACCTCGCTTCAGTAGGGGTGCCCCTCAATGAAGCGGAACTCGAACAAATGCACATCATGAAAACGGGTGCTTTGATCCGAGCAGCGATCCGCATGGGAGCTCTCGCAGGAGAAAGCCTGGATGATCGGTCACTTGATCAACTTGATCATTTCGGAAAACTACTCGGACTTCTATTTCAGGTCGTTGATGATATTCTCGACTGTACTGGCAGCACCGAAGCCCTTGGCAAAACAGCGGGCAAGGATGCTGCTGCTGACAAACCGACATATGTCAGTCTGATGGGGCTTTCCGGTGCCCGTCACTTTGCCGAAGATTTATTGTGCGAAGCACGGCAGGTGATCGCGATCACCGGCCCCTCCGGCCAACGACTTCAAGAGATTGCGCTGGAAATTGTTCAGCGCACACACTAATTGGTAACAAATACGATGTCCGCATCATTACTTGACCAGATTAATGCACCCGCCGAACTGAGAAAGCTCTCTCGCGAGCAGCTCACGCAGCTTGCTGGCGAGTTGCGCCAATACCTTCTTGATTCCGTGTCGCAAACAGGCGGTCATCTGTCATCGAATCTGGGCACGGTTGAGCTAACGGTAGCGCTACACAGCGTATTTGACACACCTAATGACCGTCTGGTCTGGGACGTCGGGCACCAGACTTATCCGCATAAAATTCTCACGGGGCGGCGTGATCGGATGTCGACGCTGCGGCAGTTCAACGGCATTGCGGGTTTCCCAAAACGCTCTGAAAGCCCCTACGACACTTTCGGTGTGGGCCATTCATCTACGTCAATTTCTGCCGCATTAGGTATGGCACTTGCCGCTAAACATCAAGGCGAAGATCGCCAGGTTGTGGCAATCATCGGTGACGGTGCTATGAGTGCTGGCCAGGCTTTTGAGGCGCTAAACAATGCCGGCGTCGCCAACGCCAATCTGCTTGTCATCCTGAATGACAATGAAATGTCCATCTCACCCCCTGTTGGCGCTTTGTACAACTATCTGACTCGACTGACTTCGGGAAAACTGTACAACGCCGCCAAAAAAGGGGCCGAAAAAGTACTGGGCGTCTCGCAAAGCCTGCTCGATTTTGCCAAGCGCGCTGAAGAACACGTCAAGGGCATGATCAACCCCGGGACACTTTTCGAAGAATTTGGATTTCATTACTACGGACCGATTGATGGTCACGATCTGGATGCATTGATTCCCACGTTGCAAAACCTGAAGCAGTTGCCAGGCCCTCGTTTCCTGCACATCGTCACACGCAAAGGACAAGGCTACAAGCTGGCCGAAGAGAATCCGATTCTTTATCACGGCGTCACCAAGTTTGAAACGACCCAGGGCCTTGATGGCGGCCCTGCCAAAGGCGCATCTCCACTCACCTACACCCAAGTCTTTGGTGACTGGCTCTGTGATATGGCTGCTGCAGACAATAGCCTGGTGGCCATTACGCCTGCCATGCGTGAAGGTTCGGGCATGGTCGCCTATGCCGAACGCTTCCCTGATCGCTACTATGACGTGGCCATCGCCGAACAACATGCGGTCACCCTTGCCGCTGGCATGGCCTGCGAAGGAATAAAACCCGTAGTTGCGATCTACTCCACTTTCTTGCAGCGTGGCTACGACCAGCTGGTTCATGATGTTGCCCTGCAAAATCTGGATGTCACATTTGCAGTTGACCGAGCAGGCCTGGTCGGTGCTGACGGACCGACACACCACGGCGCGTTTGATCTGTCGTATGCCCTGTGCATTCCCAATCTTGTTATCGCCACGCCGGCATCAGAAGCTGAGTGCCGGCAGCTGTTAAGCACATGCTACTCACATCCAGGACCGGCGATCGTCCGATATCCTCGTGGCGCAGGCACGGGCAGCGTACCCTCCACTGACCTAGATACCCTGCCGATTGGGAAGGGAATCCAAGTCCGAGAGGGTGACCGAGTCGCTTTCCTCGCTTTCGGCGGACTTCTGGCAACAGCAGAAAGTCTCGCAGAAACATTCAACGCCTCGGTTGCCAACATGCGCTTCGCGAAGCCACTGGATCTTGATCTGATTCGCTCACTCGCCGAAAAGCATGATCTGTTTGTAACCTTCGAAGAAAATGCCATCACCGGCGGTGCCGGTAGCGAGGTAGAACGAGCACTTCAATCACTTAACCTGACACGCCCGTGCCTGCGCATCGGGCTGCCCGATGCATTCATTGAGCATGGCGACATGGCGAATCTCTACAAGTCAGCGGGACTCGACCAAGAGACCCTCCGCCAACGAATCCAGCAGTTCATTACCCAAAGCCAAAAATAGGATCATGACCCAAGAGAAGAAACCCGTTGCCGGCATGCCCGATGTTCAATCATCGGCAGACAGCCGCCAGATCGCCATTAACAAGGTGGGCATCAAATCAATCCGCCACCCCATCGTAGTTGCTGACAAAGCTGAAGGCGTACAACACACGATCGCCAACTTCAACATGTACGTCGGGCTGCCACACAATTTCAAGGGCACCCACATGTCACGATTTGTCGACATTCTCAACAACCAGTCACGTGAGATCTCGGTCGAGAACTTCCCGGTGATGCTACAAGAGATGGTGCAACGCCTAGAAGCCGAATCGGGCCATATCGAGATGAACTTCCCGTACTTCATCAACAAAGCCGCACCCATCTCCGGCGTGCAGAGTCTGATGGATTACGATGTCACACTGATTGGCGACATCAATGGCAGCGACATTTGTGTCGCCGTCAAAGTAGTCGTCCCCGTCACCAGCCTATGTCCTTGCTCGAAAGAGATTTCCGAGCGTGGTGCGCACAACCAGCGCTCGCACGTCACGGTGACCGTGAAGTCACAGGATTACATCTGGATCGAAGAAATCGTGGCACTTGTTGAGAAGGAAGCCTCGTGCGAGGTCTTTGGCCTGCTCAAGCGCCCGGACGAAAAGTACGTCACCGAACGCGCCTACGATAACCCCAAGTTTGTTGAAGACATGGTGCGGGACGTGGCCGCGCGTCTAAATGCTGATCCTCGCCTTGATGCCTATTCGGTGGAATCGGAAAACTTTGAGTCGATCCACAATCACTCGGCCTATGCGCTGATCGAGTGGACGCGGCCGAGCCATTAAGCACGGCGACTCCTTTGCACCAACAAAAATGCCACCCGAAGGTGGCATTTTTGTTGCTCAAGGCAAATGACCTGTTGATTAGGCCTTGCGCTCCAGCTTTTCCTTGATACGTGCGGACTTGCCCGAACGCTCACGCAGGTAGTACAGCTTGGCACGGCGCACATCACCACGACGCTTCAGCTCAATCGAAGCAACCAGCGGCGAATACGTTTGGAACGTACGCTCAACACCTTCGCCCGACGAAATCTTGCGGACGATGAAATTCGAGTTCAGACCACGGTTACGCTTGGCGATCACGACGCCTTCGTATGCCTGCAGACGTTCGCGCGAACCTTCCTTGACCTTGACCTGAACAACAACGGTGTCGCCCGGTGCAAATGTCGGAATGGTTTTGCCTTCAGTCAGGCGCGCAATTTCTTCCTGTTCGAGTTGTTGAATCAGATTCATGTCGTTAATCTCCTTATTGTGACGACCGCAGAGCTACTCACCTGATTGCTCAAGCTTTCTGAGTAGTTGCATTTCTTCTTTGCTGAAAGCTCGACCCTCCAGCAAATCAGGGCGTCGATCCCGCGTCCGTTTCAAGGACTCGGCCAAACGCCAAACGCGTATTCTCTCATGATTTCCGGATAAAAGCACCTCTGGAACCGCAGAATCCTCATAAATCTCCGGACGTGTGTAATGAGGGCAGTCCAGCAGGCCAGTGGCAAACGAGTCTTCTTCGGCCGACTGACGGTCGTTGAGCACACCCGGTTGATAACGCAGAATCGCATCCATGAGCATCATCGCCGGCAGCTCCCCACCAGACACCACAAAATCGCCAACCGACACTTCCAGGTCGATTTTTCGCTCGATGACCCGCTCATCGACCCCCTCGTAGCGCCCACACACGAGGACCAAGGCTTTGCGGGTAGCGAGGTCACGCACAAGGCGATCATTCAATGGCACCCCCTGGGGTGACAGATAAATCACCGTAGGCACCTCATCGGCGCTCGAGGCCGCGGCAACGCCCGCGTCAATGGCCTGCTCGAGCGGGCCCGGCATCATCACCATGCCCGGGCCGCCGCCAAACGGGCGATCATCAATCGTTTTATAGCGATCCGTCGCAAAATCCCGGGGGTTATGCGTCGTTAGGTGAGAGATTCCCGTTTCAAAGGCACGACGCGAAACACCGAAGCGTGTAATCGCCTCGAACATTTCGGGAAACAGGGTAATCGCAGCCAGGCGCAAAGGGGGGAAATCCGTCTGTACTCAACGGGCCTACCAATCGGCAGCCCAATGGACCGTAATCTGGCCTGCCGTTTTGTCCACCTGATGGACGATGTCATCGACAAAGGGGATCAGGCGCTCACGCGGCTTTTCACCGGTTGCATCAATCACGATGAGTACGGCGTTGGCGCCGGTTTCTATCAGTCGATCAACGCGACCCAGGCACTCGCCCTGGCTATTCACAACATTGAGCCCCAATAGGTCTGCCCAATAAAATTCGTTGCTATCCAGCTCGGGCAGCACTTCAAGAGGCGCACCTATCCAGAACCCTCGAAGCGCTTCGGAGGCATTGCGATCTGAAATACCCTTTAGTTTGACGACCAGTCCATCACCATGGACACGCATGGACTCCGGAGAGACTGCGCACCACATCGCCAAGCCTTGAGCATCGGGCTCCTTATCGGAAACCCACCAGGTTGGCATTTTTAGCCAACCTTCGGGATCATCGGCAAAAGGATGCAGATGAAACCATCCTTTGATACCGTAGGCCGCACCAACGCGACCAAGAACGACGCAACGCTGCTGCGTCACGCCTTCTTCTGCAACAGACTTAGGCTGCAAGTTTGGCAGCGTAGCCCTTGGCCAGCTGGGCAACGCGAGGCGATACCTGAGCACCAACGCTCTTCCAGTAAGCCAGACGTTCCATATCGATGCGCAACGGCTCTTCTGCACCCGAAGCTACCGGGTTGTAGAAGCCGAGACGCTCGACGAAACGGCCATCACGGCGCGTACGCGAGTCAGCAACGACCAGAGTGTAGAAAGGACGCTTTTTAGCGCCACCACGGGAAAGACGGATAACGACCATACGGATGATTCCGGACAGAGAAAAACCGCGGATTGTACAGAAAAATCGGCAGAAGCGCCAGCACTTTCTGTCTTTTCTCAGTTTCTTTGCTTTACTCTGGGAAAACCTGCGCAATACTGGCTTGCACCGCCTCGGCTGCCGCCTTGGGGTCAGCCGCGCCACGAATCGGCCGGCCCATCACAATGTAATCAGCACCGTTACGGAAAGCCTGCTCGACATCCACCGTTCGTTTCTGGTCATCCGAACCCCTGTTTTCGACAGGCCGGATGCCCGGTGTCACCACCATAATGCGTGGACCAAGTTCCTTACGGATCACTGGCGCTTCCAGACCCGACGAAATAATCCCGTCACAACCAGCCTCCAAGGCGCGTCGCGCTCTCGAAAGCACTAGCTGCGCCACATCACACTGAAAACCCAGATCATCGAGATCGCCACGATCAAGACTGGTCAACGCCGTGACGGCCAGCACCTTGAGGTTCCCTTTTTCCTTGCCGGCCGCTTCCATGATGGCCTGATTACCGTGAATGGTTGCAAAAGCCACATGACGCTTGGCCAGTGCACGGATCGCCGAACGCACCGTTTCTGGTACGTCAAAGAATTTCAGATCAACGAATACTTTTTTGCCACGGGCACCCAGCCAGTCAATCAGCTCAAAGTAGCCGCCAGCCATAAACAGTTCCATGCCCACTTTATAAAACTGAACACTGTCACCCAGCTGTTCTACCAGCGCTCTTGCTTCAGCAGGATCAGCCACATCCAGCGCTACAATCAGTCGCTCGTTACGCGGCACAACAATCTTTGAACGCAGGTCGGTTGTATTCAGGGCAGTCATCAAACACTCCAGGACAATCGGATTACATCGTCGCGCATTATGACAGAGGTAGGCAACGCTTTAGGACAAAAAACGCCTCACGTGATGCTGCCGACCGGGCGAATCCGACAATTCAGCCGTCACCACACATCCCAGCAGCACCATGAGCCAACACAGATAAAGCCACAAGAGAAAAACCGGTACGATCGAAAAGGCGCCGTAGACGGCCGTAAATGACGAAAATTTCTGTAAGTACTGACCAAATCCCCATTGCAGTAGCGCAACCCCCAGCGCCGAAACCAACCCACCCACAAGCGCAAAACGTGCCGGCACACGACAATTGGGCAGGACAAAATTAAGCCATGCCAGAAACGCCGTCAGCGTTGCCGTACCAACCAGACCAGAGACGATGCGCCGCATCCATTGGGGCTCATTAAAAAACCCCAGCGACAGGGAAATCGCCCACATAACCCCGGCAAATCCCATCCCGAGGACCACCGGTACAATCAATAACAAGAGGAGATAATGGCCCAAACGCTGCAAAAAGCGCCGATCCGGGTTCAGGCGCCAGACGCGGTTGAATCCTTGCTCAATAGCCCAGAACATCGCCCAGACAACCACCAGCAGGAAACCAATACCAATGACGGTAAAACGCGCAGCATTGCCCGAAAATGTCAGCGTATAACTGGCAATGAGTTTCCCCGCCCGCTCTGGTAACAGATAAGTCACGAGCAGTTGATCAAAGGCTGCGTGCACCTCGGCGAAGCCGGGAATATAAGACGCGATCACCAAAACCAGCGCAACGAGCGGTACTAACGATAACAGGGTCGTATAAGCCAACCAAGCAGCCACCACGTCTAGCTCATCCGCACGGATACGCACCAGCAACGCCAAAAGCGGCTGCAGCTTTCGGCGTATCAATCGCAACGATGATAGAAATGGCAAAGAGATAGGACGCATGTTGGCGGGTGCCACAAAGTGATCATCACATTAAAGGACGTGGCAGGTATGATACGGCATGCACAAAATTCTCGTTCTGTACTACAGCCAGAAGGGTTCCGTCGAGGCCCTTGCCACTGCCATCGCTCATGGCATTGACAGCACGCCGGGGGCCGAGGCCGTGTTGAGAACCGTTCCCCGTGTCAGCAGTGTCTGCGAAGCCACTGAACCAGAGGTTCCTCCCAGCGGTGCCCCCTATGTCACTGTCGCCGATCTCGCAGAATGCGCCGGCATGGCTCTGGGTAGTCCGGTTCGCTTCGGCAACATGGCCGCACCCATGAAATATTTCTGGGACAGCACCATTGCCACCTGGCTTTCAGGTGAACTGACCGGAAAGCCCGCTGTCGTATTCACCTCGTCGGGCAGTATGCATGGTGGCAATGAAACAACGCTGCTCAGCATGATGCTGCCCCTTTTCCATCATGGCATGCTACTGATGGGTCTTCCTTACAGCCTACCAGCGCTTTCTGAGACTGCCAGCGGCGGCACTCCCTACGGACCCAGTCATATTGCCGGATCTAGCGGCAATCCTGCACTCAGCAAGGAAGAAATCGTGCTGGCTCGCGCGATGGGTAAACGCCTGGCGGAAACCGCCATCAAGCTGCAATCATCATGAACCAACCACAACCGATCGTCACTAATCGCTTGAAACAATGGCGCTGGGCGGCCGTCATCTCATTGCTGGGATTGATCATCCTCTCTCTGCTCTGGGAACGTTGGCTGGCACCGATTCGTCCGGGCGGCTCGTGGCTGATGCTCAAAGCCTTGCCACTCCTGCTCCCGCTACGCGGGCTGCTGCATGGTAAACGCTACACCTATCAATGGTCTTCGCTACTGATTCTGGCTTACTTAACAGAGGGGCTGGTGCGCGCCACCAGTGACACTGGCCTTAGCCAGCAACTCGCGCTGGTCGAATCCGTACTGGCCAGCATCTATTTCATCAGCGTGCTAATGTTCTGCAGAGACACCCGCCCATCACTGACCAACCCGGAACTCAAACGTGCACGGCGCAAACAGCGTTAACTAAAATTAGGCAACCCCGGTGCCACCCACCGTCAGACCATCAATACGCAGGGTGGGTTGGCCCACGCCGACAGGCACGCTCTGTCCCTCTTTGCCGCAGGTACCCACACCGGAATCCAGCGCTAGGTCGTTACCAATCATGCTCACCCGGGTCAACGCATCTGGTCCATTACCGATCAGGGTTGCACCCTTGATCGGATACTGAATCTTTCCATTCTCGACCCAGTAAGCCTCCGACATCGAGAAGACAAATTTACCATTGGTGATATCAACCTGACCACCGCCAAAATTTACGGCATAAATACCACGATCAATTGAAGCAAGAATCTCGGCGGGATCCATCTTCCCGGGCATCATGTAGGTGTTAGTCATACGCGGCAAAGGCAGATGCGCATAAGACTCACGGCGCCCATTTCCAGTCGGCGCTACCCCCATAAGTCGTGCATTATGCGTATCCTGAATATACCCCTTGAGAATGCCGTCTTCTATCAGCACCGTCTGCTGCGCCGGTGTTCCTTCATCATCCACATTGAGCGAGCCACGACGGCCCGACAGTGTGCCATCATCGACGACAGTCACACCCGGTGCCGCAACACGCTCACCAATGCGGTTGGCAAATGCAGAACTGCCCTTGCGATTGAAGTCTCCTTCAAGCCCATGGCCAATGGCTTCATGTAAAAGGATCCCCGGCCAACCGGGCCCGAGCACCACACTCATCTGCCCAGCTGGCGCTGGACGGGCTTCCAGATTCACAACCGCCTGATGCACGGCCTCCTGCGCATATCGCTTTAAAATGGCGTCACTAAAATAAGCGTAATCAGTACGGCCACCGCCGCCTGCATATCCCTGCTCGCGACGACCATCCTGTTCGACGATCACGGTCACCCCCACACGGACCAAGGGTCGGATATCGGCAACCCGCTGCCCATCCGCCCGTTGCACCATGACGACATCGTATTCACCCGAAAGTGACGCCATCACCTGCTTGACGCGGGGATCTAGCGCACGAGCCATCTGCTCGAGCTTTTCCAGCAGAGCCACTTTGGCCGGCGCCTCAAGCGAAGCAATGGGGTTCAATGGTAGATAACGTTCAACACGCCCCGGGCATTCAGCACCCGGCAGTGCCGCTGCCTGCCGACCACCAACACAACCAATTTCACGCACCGCAGCGCTGGCCGACTTCAGGGAGGGTAATGACACATCATCCGAATAGGCAAAGGCCGTTTTCTCGCCACTGATGGCGCGCACGCCAACGCCCTGATCGATACTAAAACTACCTGCTTTGACGATACCCTCTTCGAGGCTCCAGCCTTCGGAGCGGGTCGCCTGGAAATAGATATCTGCATCATCAACACCCGCCTGCATCACACGCTCGAGGACAGCGGTTACCTGACTCGACGACAGGCCCTGCTGATCCAGAAGAAGGTTTTCGGCAACCGGCAGCGCGGCAACGGAAGTCTCGGGAGTATGTTCAATGGTCATAGTCAAATTCTACGATGTTTCAATGCAGGCAACCGGTGCCGCACGGTTTCCAACCGCTGCCGCTTAAAGTCGGCAGACACCCATCCCTCTCCGGTCGGCAAAACGGCCAGCACCTCTCCCCACGGATCAATAATCATGCTGTGCCCCCAGGTTTTGCGGCCAGTCTCGTGACGTCCACCCTGGGCACTGGCAATCACATAACACTGGTTCTCGATAGCGCGTGCACGCAAGAGCACTTCCCAGTGGGCCTCCCCGGTTGTGGCTGTAAACGCCGCAGGCAAGACAAGAATATCGACGTGGCCCAACGCACGAAAATATTCTGGGAAACGCAAGTCGTAACAGATGGACAACCCAATGCGTGCAAAGGGTGTTTCAAAGGCAACCGGCGAATCACCTGGCTCAATACTGAGTGACTCATCGTAAGCTTCAGCACCTGCTTTAAATCCGAACAGGTGCATTTTGTCGTAACGGCTTACCTGATGCCCCTGGGGATCAAATACCAGTGTGCTGTTCAATGCGCGACGTTCATCCGACCCCGCCATCGGGATCGATCCCCCAACCAGCCAGATATTTAATTCTCGCGCCAGCTGTGACAGCATCGATTGCAATGGGCCGCCAGAGAATGTCTCCCGAATCGCCAGCCTTGCTTCTTCGGTTGCACCAATCATCGGAAAAAACTCTGGCAATACAACCAATGTCGCTCCCTCTGCCGCAGCACCGCGAACGAGTCGTTCAACGGTGAGTTTGTTCTCTTCAACGCGCGGCGTAGACACCATCTGTATCGCCGCCATACGGACCACATCACTCACTTGGACACCTCCGCGCCGGTCACAGACGATGTTTTCGCATCTGCTGCGGTAGTCGGCGAGTTTGATGTTATCGCGTCCGTAGCACCCGAAATCGCCCTACCCGGAAGATCCGCCACACTCTTACCAGCCTTAACGGCAGTGCTGGCTAGCGACTCTTTGTCAACCAGGGGGTCCGACCAAGTTCCCGTGATGTGATACTGGTAAGAAAAAACCTTACTCAAGGGATCGCCAAGTGCTTTCTGTGCGACAAACGTAGCCGCCCCCGCAATGGGATTAAGTACTGTCACTCCCAGGGCGATACTGTTACTAAGCGCAGGCTGCACAGTGACAACGACATCCTGTGTCTGGGACGCCAGGTTTGTTTCACCACGCATGAGGATTTTCGCTGCGGGTGCATCCATTTGCAGATCGGATGTCTTCATAAGGCCATCCCGAATGTCAAAACGCCCATCGATCGCCTCAAAAGCCAACCCATCGCTAAAAATATCGCGAAAGTCCAGCGTTAGTCGTTGCGGTAACGATTGCAAGGACAGCAATCCTAGCAATCGGCCAACACCCGGGTCCATTTTTGAAAACTGACCGTTTTTGGCAGTCATCTTGAAGTTACCCGACAAACGGGCCGGATCAAAGGCAAAGGGAGAAGCCGGCCAGCTGACCTGGCCATCCATCGTTGCCATCCCCCGTTTCACGGTACCGGGGTAACCCAACTTGGTCAGCAAATTACCGACCTGTGGACTATTCAACTTAAAATCCATCGACGTCAGATTCACCGGCGGATTACCCGTGCCCGCGCTTCGTGTCATCCAGTTCAGCCGACCGGTAAATCGCAAATCCGGGCCATCCAGCGTGAAAGGATCAACACGCCACGACTGATTCGAGCCGTTTTTCTGATTGCGGGCACGGAAATTCAACCTGCCCCAAGGTTGTCCTTGCCATAACAGTTCCTCCACTTTGAAGGACAAATCGGGCAATGACTCAATCTCTTGACTCGGTGAGGCCGAATTACCAGCCTGTGTTTCGGTCGCGGCAGTCAGATCAAGGCGGCTCAACCTGCCCTGGAGCAAACCCCGGTCACCAGCATCACCAACACCTGGCGGCATCCATTCCAGCTCACCCTGTAATTCCCGACTGGACATCTGGATACCCGTTCGATCAGCGGTTGTCTGAACTGACGCTCGGAAATCCTGGAATTTCCGCCCGAAGGCTTTGAGCATCGGTGCTTTCAGCGAAATCGCCAGGGGCGGGACCTGAGTACGCGCTGTAGCGCCACCACGCTGTTTAGCCTGACTCAAGCCCATCGCCCGCAACCAAAAATCCAGGTCGACCGGTTTGAGCGACTCTAATTGCAACCCCAGCATATCCGGATTGGGCTGCGACTGCCCAGTACCCACAACAATCCTGCCGCGTAACAGTTGGCCTCGGCTATTCATCACTAAAAGCCCGGCGGCTGCGTTACCTAGAGACATCCGCCAAACCTGCTCGACAGCACCCGGTGACTTGCGGCCACCTGATGACATATTCTGTCGCGTTAACGATAACGGCATCGAGGTTGCCGCCCCCTTGTTAAAGGGGTCTGGTAATGCCGAAGTAATACCGCGCAAATCAGACGACAGGTTCAGATCCAGCTTGCCATCACGCATCAACACCGCCGCCTGCCAATCGGTACGTCCGGAGAGTTGCTCGAAAACGGGCAAGTCGTAAAAATGACGCAGTTCGGCAATACTGGCCCGGCCTTTGGCATGAATATTCGCACCGCGCTCGTTGGTGCTGATCTCGATAGACAAAGGTTCTCCAGACCATTGCCCTTGCAAATCACGGCTCTCAATTGTAGCTTCGCTGAACCGAATCGTACCGTTCACGGCAGAAACCGGGGGCGTTTTGGACAACAAGGTCAATCGGTTATTAACAAATGCATACTGCCCTTGAACACGGACGCCCGATGCATTCGCCAAATTGAGATCCACCGAAATATCGAGCTTTCCGTTGCCCTCTGCCGACATGTCATCCGCAAAATGATGGATGTGATCCGCTAACGGTGTGTCCTTCAGATAGCTTACCGCACTGGATGTCGGGCCTTCAGCCTGCCCGGAGACCACCAGATGGTTCTCGAATGCGCTGACATCCGCCATGGTCGCTCGAATGTTAGAGAACCGCATCTCATTAATCCGCCCTTGATTGGCAACAATACGGATCTGGTTCTGGTTCATATCAAACGTTGCACTCAACTTCTCGAGCGCAGGGTAACCATCGGCATATTTGACATTGACGTCTTTGGTTTTAAAGCCCAGATAGAACTTGCCCGGAGCGCCTTTTGCCTCGGTCGATCCAGGCGCTGCACCTGCTTCAGGTGCACCGTACGGCATGTCCCAGACGCGTCCCGACATCTCGATCCGGAAATCGGACATCGTGCCACCTGAAATTGCCCCCTTGACCCACTTTGAAATATCCGGCGATGCGCTTAATGGGATGTACTTCCACCCACTTTCGGTCTTCGCTTCGTCGAAAACAATCTTCATATCGACCTGACCGGCTTTATCTTCTTCAGACGCTGTCGACAACACACTGCCCGACCAACTACCGTTGACCTCAGCCTGCAAATCAGCGTTTAGAAGCTGCAACGCCTTGACCCGAACCGTCAGCAGATCTCCCGATTTGCTCCAATTGATCTGGCCAGTCAACTGATCTAACGGTACTTCATTGATCGGTAGAATATTTGGGGCCGCTAACATGCTCCTTCCCGTATTGAGTAGCAGTTTGCCGCCATTCTGGTTGACATCAAAGTTGGCGCTTAACCCACGGATGAAGCGCGTGCCATCAGCCGACTTTAGCGCGAGATTGCTAAAAGCCCCCTGTGCGTCATAACTGCTCACCGCCTCCCCGGTAAGCACGGCCTTTGCCTTTAACTTTTCTATCACCCCAGATGGTGCCACTTCGGCAAGCTGGCGCCGCACGGAGTCTGGTATTGGCAATGCTTCGGCGAGATGCCGTAGCCGCCCAAGGTCCAGACGCGATGCCCTGAAGGTCAAATCCCGCTGATCACCTGATAAGGTGGTATTAATGAACACATTGGCCGGCGCTTCCATATGCCCGGTCTCATCTGTCCATGAGAATGCATCCAGCGCCAGCTGAGTCGACAGGCCCGAATTACCATGCTTATAAGCAATATCCGACGACAGTTGTTTAAGCATCAGTGGCTTCAAGCCATCTCCAAGCTGCGCCTTAAGTTCTGTCAGCGCCACATCGCCCGTTAACTGCGACAGCTGTCTACCCTGCAACGAAAGGTTCAGGTCTGCCTTGATCCTGCCAGACTGAATCGGCACCGGGTAATCGACCCAGGCGACCCATGGTGCCATATCCAGCGATTGAATCTTCAAACTCACATCGATTGGCCAACTCTGCCAATCGTCAAAGCTGCGTCCATACCAACCAGCCTTCAGCTGTACAGGGGTACCCATGTGTTTGGGGGGGGCAAACAGAACTTCTAGGCGGTGCTTGCCCGAACGGCTGCGTAAATGCATGTTCACATCGGTCAGCACCAGGGTAGGCGCTTTACGCATGGCATCCGTCCAGCGTACTTCCTGGCTAACCAGTCGCAAATCACCTTGTTCTAAAAGTGCATCCACACGGAAGTCACCGCCGCCCCCCAGTGGCAACCCAGACAAAAACAATGCGCCATGGGTATCTCGCCGGACATCCAGGTCGGGAGTTTCCACCAAAAGACTTCTGAATCCCAATGAACCGGTCAGCAAAGGCAGCCAGGCTATTTCCGCCTTCACCTGACTTAAGCGCACCGCGGGCTGCTGCGTGCGATCAAAGACCACCACATCGTTCAACGTGAATCTTGGGTGTAAATGAGACCAATCTGCCGTCAGTTGCCCCACGGCCACCTGCATGCCCAGAGCACTGCCCACTTCGGTAGCGAGTCGATCACGGTAATCGTTAATGTTTGGAAACAACCAGAACTGCAAGAGGCATGCAGCGAGCATCCACAATCCCACAACCCCCGCGATAACGCCGGCAACACCCCTGCGGAACCATTTTTTTGAAAACAGCACACGAAGGCCTTCGAGAGGCACCTTAAACAAACCGGACGAACGAGACAGAAATTGTCGCAACAATGCCACCAAAATAAATAATCAAACTTGCAGGACCGCCTTGCCATGATGGACCAGTAGGCTGCTTAGTGCCACAATTTTATATGAAGCCTCTCAATGCGTCAGATCAAGTCTGCCGCCTGCCTTTTGAATGGAAATCCATGCCCTTTCCGCTTGCCACGATTCCCGAAGCCGGTCAGACTCATTTCAGCCCCGTCAAAACCTGTTCATTCCATGACCGGGTGAGATTTGCGCGGCGACATAGCCGCTATCTAGAACAGCTGCTCACCGCGCGGCCAGACATCAGCAACTGGCTTACCGAGCACGATAGCACCGCGCTTAGTGCAGATGGCATGCGTGGTTTTCTTGCAACGGCGATGGCCAACGACCCATCAAACCAGGGTGATGATGCATTACAGAAAGCGTTACGTAGCCTCCGCCAGCGTGTGATGGCGCATCTGATCATCCGGGACATTGCCGACGGCGCTTCGCTGGCCGAAATTGTTGAAACGATGACAGTACTGGCGGACGTTACCACCCTGTTCGCGCTCAATCATCTGCATCACGAACTCGCCAAACGCTACGGCGAACCCCTTGGCAGTGACGGAGCGGTGCTGCATCTGGCCATGATTGGCATGGGCAAACTCGGCGGTCGCGAACTAAACGTGTCATCAGATGTCGATTATATTTTCGTGTATCCGGAAGAGGGCGAAACAACGGGCCGTGACGATGGCTCGGGCAAAATCGACAACTACGACTTCTTCACACGCCTGGGCAAACGCCTGATTGCCAGCCTGAACGACATAACCGCCGACGGACAGGTTTTCCGGGTTGACATGCGCCTACGCCCGAATGGCGACTCGGGCCCACTGGTCTGCTCTAGCGACATGTTGGAGAACTACTTCATCACGCAGGGCCGGGAATGGGAACGTTATGCCTGGATCAAGGCGCGCGTCATGAATGACGCAGATCCCGCCTGCCATCCCACAATGACGACCGGCATCGCACGCCCTTTCATTTTTCGGAAGTACTTGGATTTTGGCGCGATTAATGCCATGCGTGCATTGCATGCACAGATCCGGCAGGAAGTAACGCGCAAGGATCGGACAGAACACATCAAGCTGGGACCCGGCGGCATTCGAGAAATCGAATTCATTGCCCAGGTATTTCAGCTAATCCGTGGTGGCCGTGACAGCACATTACAAATCCGACCAACACTCCTGGTCTTGCGACGCCTTGCTCAAACAGGCCAACTTTCAACGGATGAAGTACAGGCTCTGATCGAAGCCTATGTTTTTCTGCGTCGTCTAGAGCACCGGCTTCAGTATCTTGATGACGCACAAACGCACATGTTGCCCGACGCGCCAGATGACCGTGCCTTGCTTGCTGAAAGCATGGGGTACGAGAATTGGAGCAGTCTCTATGCCGCACTGAACCAACATCGAGATATCGTGAGCAAGCACTTTCAGGCTGTCTTCTCCGATCCGACCGATCACGATGGTACACAAACGCTGATCACCATCTGGCAAGGCACCGTGCCCGAGGAAGAGGCCAACGCGCTACTGACAAACCTCGGTTACCAGAATGCCGCCATCATCATCGAACGCATTAAACGCCTCACGCTGGCCGGACGTTATCAACAGCTTCCCGCAAACAATCGGGAGCGGCTTGATGCTGCTGCATGCAGCCTGATCGACATTGCCGGAAAAACAAATGCGCCTGATCAATCGCTGCTGCGTGGGTTGGATTTTCTTGAATCCATCTCTGGCCGTGGCGCCTACCTTGCACTACTACAACAATATCCGCAGGCACTCAGGCGTGTTGCCGATCTGGTCGGTGCCTCGAGTTGGGGCGCCCAGTTCCTGACGCGACACCCGCTCCTACTTGATGAACTCTTGGATCAACGACTACTGGAAAG
>JALRGK010000155.1 GCA_023253415.1 Rhodocyclaceae bacterium | reverse complement strand
TAAGCTGTTGCCCATCATTCTTCTGGTTGTATTGATTTACACCCTCGTTAAAAAAGACTTGGGGCGAGTACATCAACCGCTTCAGCACCCGAACCGTGAACGACTGATCGCCTGCGTTATCGGCGCACTCATCGGCTGGTACGACGGTTTCTTCGGCCCTGGCGCCGGCAGCTTCTTCATCTTTCTGCTGGTGCGTTTTCTGGGGTACGACTTTCTCAACGCATCGGCGTCAGCCAAGCTGCTGAACGTTGCTACCAACATTGCCGCAATTGTGCTGTTTGCCATGAAAGGCGACATCTGGTGGCAAGTTGGCTTGATGATGGCTGCTGCAAATGTGGCTGGTAGCCTGGTCGGCAGTCACCTGGCGCTTAAACACGGCACGGGCTTCGTGCGCTGGGTGTTTGTAATCGTCGTTGGCGTGCTGATCGTTAAAACAGGGTGGGCGGCGTTCCAGTAGAAACATCACGAATGCAGAAAAGCCATATTCGACTCTATTGCACAGTATAACCCGCGGGTAGATCACATAGCCCCGAATCCGGGGCTATGTATTTCCCAACTTAAAGCACCGACTTGACGGCGTTTTTCATGAGGTCCCCGACTTCTTTAAACCGTCCGCTCAAAACGCCTTTGGCCATGTAGGTTGCCATACCGGTGACATTCTTGACAGTGACTGTTGGCGGCATGACCAGTTCGTAACGGTTGGTGTATACGTCCAACAGACCGGGTTCCGGATCGGCCAGAAATTCTTGGACCGTTTTCTCTAGGTCTGCCGGGTCTTTGACTTCATAGCCTTTAATGCCAACGGCTTGAGCAACTGCGGCAAAACTTGGGTTGTGTAGGTCGGTATAGCTATTGAGTAGGCCTTCGGTTTTCATTTCCAGTTCGACGAAATTTAGCGAGCTGTTGTGCAAGACAACAATTTTGATGGGCAGATTTTCCTGGCGGATTGTCAGTAGATCGCCCATCAGCATAGAGAGACCGCCATCCCCGGAGAGACTGATGACCTGTCGATTGGGAAAGGCCTTTTTGAGCCCCAGTGCCATTGGCATAGCATTTGCCATCGTGCCGTGACGAAGGCTGAGCAGTGTCCTACGTTTGCCATTTGCCTTGAAGTGGCGAAGAACCCATACCATAGCGGAGCCGCAGTCACCCGTCAGAATTGCATCTTCGGATGCGTATTTATCGATGAGTTTTGTCAGATATTCCGGATGAATAGATCCGGCATCGCCGGGAACTTCTTGCTTCTCGAGTCCCGATAGGGTGTCTGCGCGTTCCTTTAGGCACTCCTGTAGGAAGCTATCATCCGATTTTTCGGTCAGAAGCGGCAATAGTGCCTCAAGGCTAGGGATTACATCGCCCTCAAGGCCTAGGTTTATCGGATGACGGCGGCCCAGGCGAGCTGCGTCACGGTCGATCTGAATGATCTTGGCATGCTGGGGGTAGAACTGACCCCAGGCAAAGTCGGCGCCCAGAAGAATCAGCGTGTCGCAGCTGTTCATCATGTGGAAACCTGAATGTACACCCAGCAAACCCGTCATGCCGACGTTGTATGGATTTTCATACTCGACAAAGTCTTTGGCGCGGGAGGTGTGCGCAATAGGAGCGTTGAGCTTTTTGGCAACTGCGATCAGTAGGTCATGAGCGCCCTCGGCGCCCATTCCCGCGTAGATGCCTACCTTTTTGCCTTGGGCAATAATGTCTGCGGCTTGTTTCAGTTCGTGGTCATTGGGACGGCGAACTGGTTTTGGAAAATGCACCGAGTAAGGCACATCATCTTTGATCTCGGTTTTGCTGATATCTACAGGCAAAATAAGTACGGCAGGCCCTTGACGGCTGATCGCAGCCTGACATGCCATAACCGCTAAACGACGTGCCTGTTCGGCATTATTGATCTGTTCGCAGAAGACAGAGCAGTCTGAAAAAACCTTTTTAAAATCTACTTCCTGCGGCATATCGGTGCCCAGCGTGGCGGTTTCCATCTGGCTGGCGATAACGATCAAAGGAATACGGCTTCGGTGTGCTTCGTAAACGCCATTAATCAAATGCAGACTACCGGGGCCACAAGAGCCTGCGCAGCCAGCCAGTGTGCCGCTGACATAAGACTCTGCGCCTGCTGCAAAGGCGCCAACCTCTTCATGGCGCATGTGAACCCAGCTGATGTTGCTTTTGGCAATGGCATCCGTCACGTAGTTCAGCGTATCGCCGACAACGCCATAGATGTTTTTTACACCCGCAGATTCCAGAACTTCAACCAGCACTTGGGCAACGTTTTTGCTCATGTCAGTGATCCTTTGCATTCCATCAAGATGTGGCCGGAGTTGTCTATAAGCCCCGGTGTCTAAAAACTAAAATAAAAATTTACAGGCAGGGCTGAATAATCGCAATCAGCTTGTCGGTTGATTCCTGGCTCATCGTCGACCACAGCTGGAAGACCGCTCCACCAGTGCGGGCGTTGCCGGAATCGATTACGAAATCCGTGTTGGTGCCGAACAAGGTTTTAGATTGAGCCACTGCGGTATAGCCCTTGTCGAAATTCGATACGGTGACGGGCTGTTGGGTGGCTTGCTCCCAACCCTTGGCGATACAGTTCAGTGTTTGCTGCGCATTAGGAGTTGTGCTCGATGCGGCAAATGTTACCTGGCGGCCGCGAAGCTCTGATGGTGTCGCGCAGGCGGCAAGGGTAGATACGGCGGCGATGCAGAGTAGGACGGTTTTGGTTTTCATCACGGTTCCTTTGTGTGATTAAGTTGGTAGCCAAACGGGCTTAATGGGAATGCTCTCACAAACGAACAGCGATTTTTTACAAAAACTTACCGATCCTTAATGTCCCCATCGAGATAGAGCCAGCGCCCGCCTTCCCGCACAAAGCGGCTGGTTTCATGGAGTCGATAGGCTCGGCCCCCTATCTTGTAGCGAGCGACAAACTCCACAGTGGCGAGGTCTATCTCCTGTTGCTCGTAGCGTTTGATGCTCAGACCTAGCCAACGTGGCGGATCTTCATCAAGCTTCAATTCGGCTGGTCGCGTGGATATGTGCCAGGTTTCTAGCAGATAGGGTTCGAGTCCAAGTGCATAAGCTACGTAGCGGGAGCGCATCAGTGCTTCGGCGGTAGGGGCGGTTGCACCGGCATGGTAGGCGTGGCAGCAACTCTCGGCAGACTTGCCGCTGCCGCAGAGGCAGTCACTGGTATTCGGTTTTTGCAACGGCTTAACTGACCGACTTCGCATCAATCCGGTAGCGCACTTCGGTATCCGATGTACGGCCGGCTCTCGGGTTGCC
>JALRGK010000019.1 GCA_023253415.1 Rhodocyclaceae bacterium | reverse complement strand
CTGGTCGAGCGCCATCATGCGCGGGGTGCCGCTCTCTGTCGCGGGCACTGCGCCGTCGGGGTTATCCACTTTGGGGCCCAACAGGGCTTCCAGTCCACGCCCAAGACCTTTTGGTTTTTTCGTGACCATGTTCGTTCTTTCTTCAACCCGTGACCGGGCGCATCAGTTGTTTCAGCAGTTCATGCCCCTGTGGCCAGTCGCCCAGTCCGCTGTCGGCATTGACATGACCGGCCTCGCCCAGGTCCACCCAACGGGCACCCCAGTTTGTGGCCAGGTTCTGGGCGGGTCCGGATGCCTATACTTCGGCTGAAGCCGCTGAAGCAGCGGGTGCAACCGCAGGCTATCTGTTCCAGAAGGGCGCGCTCGACTTTGCCGGTGGTACGGTGGTGCACATTAACGCCGCTGTGGCGGGTCTGGTGGTTGCTTACATCGCTGGCAAGCGGATTGGTTACGGTCGTGAGGCCATGTCGCCGCACAACCTGACCTTCACCATGATCGGTGCCTCGCTGCTGTGGTTCGGCTGGTTCGGTTTCAACGCCGGTTCGGCCCTGGAAGCCAGTGGTGCTGCTTCGCTGGCCTTCGTGAATACCTGGGTTGCTACCGCGGCTGCAACGCTGTCCTGGTTGGCTGCCGAGTGGATGATCAAGGGCAAGCCATCGATGCTGGGTGCTGCTTCGGGTGCCGTATCGGGTCTGGTCGCGATCACCCCTGCTGCAGGTTTCGTGGGTGTGGGTGGTGCCATCATCATCGGTCTGGTGGGCGGTGTGATCTGTCTGTGGGGCGCTTCGGGCCTGAAGAAACTGCTGAAGGTGGACGACTCGCTGGATGTGTTCGGTATCCACGGTGTCGGTGGTATCACCGGTGCACTGCTAACGGGTGTGTTTGCTGATCCGGCACTGGGCGGTTCGGGCATCTACGACTACGTTACTAACGCTGTTGCCGAAGGCTACTCGATTGCCGATCAGGTTGTGATTCAGGCGACGGCTGTCGGTACCACGATTGTCTGGTCTGGCGTGGTGGCCTTCGTGGTCTTCAAGCTGCTGGATGTTGTTATGGGTCTGCGTGTTCCGGAAGATGAGGAACGTGAAGGCCTGGATGTCACCTCCCACGGTGAAAACGCATACCACGATTAATGGTCGTCGTAGTATGCCAAGGTAACACCCCCTCGGTTTCTCCTCTCCGTGTGGATTTGGCGGGTTCTCCGGAACCCGCCTTTTTTTATGGTTGCGACTACGGCTGAATCCGAGGTGCGTTGCCGAAGTAACGGATCGTGTTGGCGACCCGGATCTCTCCGAGGAATAGACCAAGTGAGGCCATCAGACAAAGCATGGCCAGGATAAAACAGCCCGTCACGACATCGCCGAAGAGGGTTTGGTTTGGAAATATCTGGCTCGTGAAGATGACCAGAATGACACCGCAAACAAAGAAGGCCGCCATGGTTGCCAGAGTAATGGCCGCGTTGATCAGCGTGTTGCGTTTGGCGAGCTTGTAGAGTTCGTGCTCATACCAGGCCGGATCATGGCCTTCGGAAACCCAGTGATCCAGTTGGCGGCCACGGTCAATAACACGGGCCAGGCGGGTGGTGAGTACCGAGAGTACGGCGCCAACCCCTGTCAGCAGAAAGACCGGCGCTACGGCCATTTGTACAACATGGGCAATGTCGGTAACGGGTTGGCCTGTAATCATCGGATAGCCCTCAGGTTGGCATCCGGTGCCACCGCACCGGATAAGCGTACAGCCGGTTGGCGTTTAGCGGAAGACGATGGTCTTGTTACCGTGAATCAGCACACGGCCTTCGATGTGATTACGTAAACCGCGGGCGAGCACGGTCTTCTCAATATCCTTACCGTAACGCACCATGTCTTCCACGGAGTCGGAGTGATCAATACGGATCACGTCCTGCTCGATGATCGGGCCTTGATCCAGATCGGCTGTGACGTAATGGCAGGTGGCACCAATCAGTTTGACGCCACGCTCCCAGGCCTGATGGTAGGGCTTGGCACCCACAAACGATGGCAGGAAGGAGTGGTGAATGTTAATGATGCGGCCTGGCAGGTCGGCACAGAGCTCTGGTGACAGAATCTGCATGTAGCGTGCCAGCACCATCACGTCCCCTTGTGCCTCGTGGAACAGTTGCCCCACCTTGGCGTAGGCTTCCGTCTTGTTGTCCGGTGTGACCGGGACATAATGAAACGGAATGCCATGCCATTCGACAAAGCCACGCAACGTTTCGTGGTTCGAGATCACGCAGGGGATCTCGACATCCAGCTCTTTAGATTGCCAGCGGGCCAGCAGATCATAGAGGCAGTGCTCCTGCTTCGATACCAGAATGACCACGCGCTTGCGCTGGGCCGAGTCCGAGATTTTCCAGGTCATGGCAAATTCGTTGGCGACCGCTTGGAAAGCGGCACGTAGACCGTCGAGGTCGAAGGGCAATGAATCCGCTTTGATCTCGAGGCGCATGAAGTAGGCGGCAACACCC
>JALRGK010000152.1 GCA_023253415.1 Rhodocyclaceae bacterium | reverse complement strand
CGATCAGCTTCAGTTCGTGCAGGCACTCGAAGTAGGCCATCTCCGGTGCATAACCGGCTTCGGTCAAGGTTTCGAAGCCCATTTTGACCAGCTCAACAGCGCCACCGCAGAGTACAGCCTGCTCACCGAACAGGTCGGTTTCGGTCTCTTCACGGAACGAGGTTTCGATCACGCCCCCCTTGGTGCCGCCGTTAGCCGCTGCATACGACAGAGCGATGTCGCGTGCCTTGCCCGACTTGTCCTGATAAATAGCGATCAGCGAAGGGACGCCACCACCCTTGAGGTATTCCGAACGCACGGTGTGACCCGGGCCCTTCGGGGCAACCATGATGACATCGATGTCGGGACGGGGCACAACCTGGTTGTAATGAACGTTGAAGCCGTGTGCGAACGCCAGTGCAGCACCTGCCTTCATGTTCGGCGCGACATCCTTGTTGTAGACGTCAGGAATATTTTCATCCGGCAGCAGAATCATGACGACGTCGGCGTTTTTGACGGCGGCGGCAATTTCTTCAACCTTCAGACCAGCGGCTTCAGCCTTGGCCCACGAGGCACCACCCTTACGCAGTGCAACGGTCACGTTAACGCCCGAGTCACGCAGGTTCTGCGCGTGCGCATGGCCTTGCGAACCGTAACCAACAATAGTGACCTGCTTGCCCTTGATCAGCGAGAGATCGGCGTCCTTGTCGTAATAAACCTTCATGATGTTCCTTTCGGGAAAAATTCAAAAAATTAAAATCAGACCTTCAGCATGCGGTCGCCACGACCGATGCCAGAAACGCCGGAGCGGACCGTTTCAAGAATCAGCACCGGGTCGATCGCTGCAATGAACGAATCCAGTTTGTTGGACGTCCCGGTCAGCTCAATCACATAAGCTGAATCGGTAACGTCGATGATGTGACCGCGGAAGATATCCGCCAGACGCTTCATTTCTTCGCGATCCTTGCCGGTTGCACGCACCTTGATCATGAGCAACTCACGCTCGACGTGCGGGGCTTCGGACAGATCAATCACTTTGACCACATCGACCAGCTTGTTCAGCTGTTTAGTGATCTGCTCGACGATATCGTCGCTACCTGTGGTGACCAATGTGATACGTGACAACGACGGATCTTCCGTCGGCGCCACGGTCAGCGACTGGATGTTATAGCCGCGTGCCGAGAACAGACCGGCAACACGGGACAAGGCACCCGATTCGTTTTCGAGCAGGATGGAAATAATGTGTCGCATCGCGTGCTCCTTACAGATGATCATCGGCCAGAACCATATCGGTCAGGCCCTTGCCGGCCGACACCATCGGGAAGACGTTCGCCGTCGGATCGATGATGAAGTCCATGAACACGAGGTCATTCTTGTGCTTGTCGGAGAACGCCAGTTCCAGCGCCGGGCCGACATCTTCCGGCCGCTCGATGCGCATGCCGACGTGGCCATAGGCTTCGGCCAGCTTCATGAAGTCCGGCAGCGACGACATATACGAATGCGAGTAGCGGTTGTCGTAGAACATCTCCTGCCACTGGCGCACCATACCCAGATAACCGTTGTTCAGGTTGATAATCTTGACCGGCACATCGTACTGCTTGCAGGTCGAGAGCTCCTGGATACACATCTGGATCGAGGCTTCGCCCGTCACACAGGCAACGGTGGCACCCGGATTGGCATAACGCACACCCATGGCATAGGGCAGACCGACACCCATGGTACCCAGTCCGCCCGAGTTGATCCAGCGGCGCGGCTTGTCGAACTTGTAGTACTGGGATGCAAACATCTGATGCTGCCCGACATCCGAGGTGATAAAAGCATCACCCTTGGTGACTTCCCACAGTTTCTCGACCACGGATTGCGGCATGATCTTGCCAGGACTGGTGCGGTACTTGAGGCAGTTACGGCCGCGCCAGTCAGCAATGGTTTCCCACCACTGGGCAACAGCAGCATCGGGCTTGGTGCCGATGGCTTCGAGTTGCTTCATCAGTTCTTCCAGCACGTCCGGCACGTTGCCAACGATGGGCACATCAACTTTAACGCGCTTCGAAATCGACGACGGATCAATATCGATGTGAATAATCTTGCGCGGATGCGTCGCGAAGTCTTCCGGGTTACCAATCACGCGGTCGTCAAATCGGGCACCAATCGCCAGCAGCACATCACAATGCTGCATGGCCATGTTGGCCTCATAAGTGCCGTGCATCCCGGGCATACCCATGAACTGCTTATCGGTGCCCGGGTAAGCCCCCAGGCCCATCAGGGTGTTCGTAATCGGGAAGCCGAGGTAGCGTGCCAGCTTGGTCAGCTGTTCGGCGGCATCAGACAGAATAACGCCGCCACCGGTGTAGATCATCGGACGCTTGGCTTCCAGCAGCAGATGCGCCGCCTTCTTGATCTGGCCCTGATGGCCTTTGACCACCGGGTTGTAGGAGCGGATATTGACACTATCCGGGTAGTGGAATTCGGTTTTGTGGGCCGTCACATCCTTCGGGATATCGATCAGCACAGGGCCGGGGCGGCCGCTGCGCGCAATATGGAAGGCTTTCTTCACCGTTTCGGCCAGATCCTTGACGTCCTTGACCAGGAAGTTGTGCTTGACGCACGGACGCATAAAGCCTCCCTGATTTGCACTCAGTTGAGTCAGTTGCAGCGGACTCCTCAATAGTCGCACGGGCGCGGATTCAACGCAACATATTTTTATTGAAAAATAGTAATA
>JALRGK010000115.1 GCA_023253415.1 Rhodocyclaceae bacterium | reverse complement strand
TTTGCCGTCAACTTTTCTCTACGCACTTTCCTGTGATCAGACATCAGCCCACATGCGCAAGAGGTTGTGATACACGCCCGTCAGGCGAATGGCTTCGTCGGTTTCACCATGCGCTTTACGGAGCTCGATGATGGACATATCCAGGTCATACAACAGGCGGCGCTGTTCGTCAGAACGAACCATGCTCTCTGTCCAGAAAAAGCAGGAGATGCGGGCACCCTTGGTCACCGGCTCCACGCGGTGTACCGAGGAGCTTGGGTAGAGCACCATATCGCCCGCTGCAAACTTGACGCTCTGCGAGCCGTAGGTGTCTTCAATGATTAGCTCGCCGCCATCGTAGTCTTCCGGTTCGGTAAGAAACAGGGTGCAGGACACATCCGTACGCACATGCCGCCCCGTTGCCGCATGGGTGCGCACCGAGTTATCGATATGGTTGCCGAAAGCGTTCTTCTGACCGGTGTAACGGTTAAAGAGCGGCGGATAAATACGTTTTGGCAAAGCACCTGTGAGATACAGGTCGTTGGTGGCGAGTGCATGCAACACGATGGTGCGCGCCTTTTTGCAATCATCGCCGTCTTCCGGCAACTGCGTGTTGTTCTTCGCTTTGGCCGATTGACTACCGGCCGTGATGACGCCATCGGCCCAATCCGCATTGTCGATAATCTGACGGATGTCGTTCACCTGTTGTTTGGTGAGTACCTGCGGGATACGTAAGAGCATGATGGCGTCCTTTCGTGACGTTAGAACTTGTACGTCAGCCCCAGCTGAAATGCCTGGTAGGTACCGGGCACGGCGAAGCCGCCGTTTTCATAGAGCGAGACGTAGTTGGTGGTATTAAATAGGTTGTAACCGTTGAGGCGAACCGTGTATTGCTTGGCGTCATATTGAATCAGTCCATCGACCGTGGCCTGCGCCTGCACCCAGTTCGGTGCGTTATACGCGGCACCCGTCTGACCGTAGACATTGCGGCGTCCCATGCCGTTAACGCCGCCCCCGATTTTCCAGCCATAGGGCAACTGGTAGGTAGTCCACAGGTTAAAGGTATACGGCGTGCTGTTCGACGGCGCCTTGCCGACCATCTGTGTAGCTGCCGGATTGGCCGGAATATCGATGCGTGAATCCATCAGACCGATACCACTGAAGACATCCCATTTTTCAGTAATGCTCCCGGTGACTTCAAATTCCAGACCATCGGTGTGTCGACGTTGTGACCGGAGCTGTGCCGTGCTTTCCAGATCGGTATTGCGTTCGTAATTTTTCACCTGGTGATACGCCGTGGCACGGAAAGAAAGGCCCAGATCATTGATATCACCCTTGTAGCCAATTTCTGTCAGCTCACTGGTTTCTGCAGGCAGCGCTGCGCCAGCCGACAATTGGTACAGATCGGCGGTAGGGCTGAATGAATCACTCCAGGATAGATAGAAGGTACCGAAGTTCGGCATCGGTTCATAGAGCAGACCAGCGCGGTAGCTCTGGGCACTGAAATCAACGCCCTGGTTATTCAATCGGGTTGCTGCTGTTGAATTGGGCTGTGTGTACAACGCGTTCAACCAGTCGTTACGGAAACCGCCCATGGCTTTAACGCCACGCGTTAGTTCAATCATGTCCTGGCCATACACGGCGTACGAATTTGATTGATAGGAAAAGTCCCTGTCGTTTCTTTTGACCAAGTTAGCATACCCATACGTGCACTTGTCCTTGATCAGATTATTGTTGTTGACAGTAATCCAACCTGTATTGGTGGCACTGTAGTTAGTTGAGCAGCCCGTATCGTTATAACTATAGCGATACACATGCTCGCGGTAGTACTCGACCCCCCCCAGAAGGGTATGACCCAAACCCCATGTGTTGAGCGTCTTGTTAAAGTCAGACTGAAACGCTAACGTTTCTTCATTGGCACCACGAGGTCCTGCAAGCGCCAAATTCTGAACTGGATAAGGATTTTGCTGATACCAGTCTCCGTTGGGATTCTGCCCTCGCCCCTTGTTAGACCAAAGAGAACGCGTGTAGTTCGAGTACTTCAGTTTGGTGACCAGCGAGGTATCTTTGTCGAAGCTGTAGTTCTGGCTCAGCGTACCGAACTGGGTCACGTTGTTCTCAATATCGGCGATGGTACCGCTGAAGGTTGAGCCAACGACGTTCACCGGATTCTTGCTCTGCGTGTTAAAACCAATACCGTAATCGGGCACCAGGTTGGTTTTCAGGTAGTAGTAACTAGCATCGATCTGGTTATAGGTACCGATACCCCAGGAGTAGGTCGGCGCGACACCTTGCGTGTGGTTGGTCACTTGGTTACGTGAACTGCCTGAATCCTGCACCACGGCATTAATCCGGAATGCTGAGCTTTGCTCCCGGTCGATGACAAAGTTAACGTCGGCCGTACTCCGGAAATAATCGAAGCTACCACCAATGACACTGACGTTGCTCTTGTTATCCAGGAAGGGCTTTTTGAAGACCTGGTTGATGACACCACCGGCCTGGCCACGACCAAACAGCATGGAAGCGGAACCACGTAGCACTTCAATGGCGGCATCGTTAAAGACGTCGCGGTTGTACTGGGCGGTATCCCGGATACCATCCACATACATATCGCCAAAGGTATAGAAGCCGCGGATGTTGATGTTGTCACCAATACGACCACCCTCACCCGAGTTGAAGGTGACGCTGGGCACGTTCTTCATGGCTTCTTCGAGCGTGGTGGCGTTCTGATCTGTCAGCAGGGTATCTGGCACGATGGTAATGGCCTGCGGCACTTCTGCCACATCCTGCTCAAATTTACCGGCCTTGGTGGTTTTAACCGTGTAGCGGTTAATTTCCAGACCATCAGATTGCGCCCGAACCTGCACCTCTTTGAGGGTTTGCATTTCTTCCTGGCTTTGCCCCAAGGCGGTGAGCGGGGTCACCATGAGTGCAGCGATGGTTGCCCCAAGCGTGGAAATACGCTGCGCGTTTTGAGACCGTTCAACCGCTCGCGGCTGCTTCTTACGATGTTTCTGAGTTTTCATGCAATGCTCCATAGCCATAGCACCCCGGACATTCGGGGCGATTAATTGGCTGGCTGCATCGCGGAGGCATTGGCCTCTGTACGGCTGGCTACAACAAATTGTGATTCAGTTCAGCGGTAGCCGCCGGGACCACCACCAATGCTGGTCATACCGGTTTCTTCCATCAGTTCTTCGGTTTCGACATCCGCATCCGGGTTGACGGTGGTGTCGTTGGCGTAATGCACGGCGCCGGTATGTGAACAGCCGCTGATAAAACTGGCGGCCATGAGCAACACCAGACTGTGCCGAAGGTTGATTTGTTCTTTCATAAGGTTCACTTGGTCAGGATGAGTTTGCCGAGTCGGGTGGCCCGTAAGACGTAACTCACGCCTTCGTGGTCGATGACCAGACTGTTGCTCTGCCCGAGCATCGCAAATGGCTGCCGAAGGTGGACCGGCCGCCCGCGCCGGGCAGCGCCAACCGCATCCTCACCTACGACCCGAAGACCGACGAGGCCGTGTGGGAGGGCAAGACCGTCCGCCGCGGCGACCCGATTCCCCAGTAACTCCCGTCTGGGCCTTCGCCCGAACCGGCGCCGGCGGTTGCCAGCCGCCGGCGCGTTGTTTTTTTGTCAACGAACCCCTTCTGCCCATGAAGCGCCTCCTGCTGTCGCTCGCCCTTCCCGTACTTGCCCTCGCCGCGCCCGC
>JALRGK010000104.1 GCA_023253415.1 Rhodocyclaceae bacterium | reverse complement strand
TTGTACTTTGCCAAATCCAGCGCTGCCTTGGCATTATCCACCGCATCCTGCGCCACTTCGGCATCCGTCTCATAGATCTGCTTATCCTGCACCGATACCGCGCCCTGCGCATTCATGCGCATCTTGGCCAGTGACTTCTGCAGCACCAGTTTTTTCTTGGCGGTTTCGTATTGAGCCTCGGCTTCTTTCACCGCATACTGATAGCGCGTTGGATCAATGTCGAACAGCGGATCACCGGCCTGCACCTTCTGGTTATCTTTCACGTAGATGGCTGTCACATAACCTGACACGCCTTCGGTCGCTATATCTGCCACTTCCGCCCGCACAAACGCATCCCGTGTCCAGGGAGAACGCATATAGAGCATCCACAGCACATACCCCAGATAGAGCGCAATCACGAGCGCTAACAGCGTGATCAATACGCCCACGATCGAGCGGTCTGTCGGCACCCAGTCCGGAATGCGTTTTTTCCAATCCGTATTCATGCCTTAACCCTTAACCACTCGCCCTAAACATGACAAATAAACAGAGAAGTATCGAGAAGAGTGCAATCTCGAACAGATTCGGATGCCAGACCATCCGGTTGATACCAAAGCGTGCCAGCACCTTGCGCAAGAAGAAGAACGCCACCAGCGTCGACACCACATCGGCGGCAAACGGTGCAATGTAAAAACCGTAAACGTCGACATTGGCTAGCATGACAGTCCTGCAAGAACCTGGTTGTTTTGGGCAATCATCCGCCACTCCTGAGCAGCGGCTTGCAATTCTAACTGATGCGCCGGTTGTGCGATGGACTCGGCGACCAGCGCCTCTACGAGGCGTCTCGCAACTTTCTGGAAACGTTCCGGGCTATCAAACTGGCGGCTCCAGAACCATTCAGCCTGGTTAATCCGTTGCCGCAAAGATGCCGACAGGTTTAGACCCATCAGATCCAGGCGTTGACGCCTGAAACAACGGCCAACGCGCATCTGTTTCAACAGGGTCTCAATGGCTTCCTGCGCCAGCGCAGTGCCCTTGAGCGCTGCAATACGCTCAATAAAACAGACACGCTCCTGCTGTTTGTCTTCCCACATCCGGAAACGATCCAGGCGTAAATGGTGAGGCAAGGCCATCAGACCGTCATAACCCCGACGTTCGATCCGAAACGCTTTTGCCCGATTCCGTATTGGAAAGAAAATAAGCACGGACGCTAAGACCAACGTCCAACCCGCCATCTGGGCCAATAGATTATTGAGGAATCCCTGCAGGTCGTACGTCATTTGATTATCGGGAAGGCTGAGCATCATGCCGAAGATCATGAACGTATTACCGGCAACCTGTGTTTTAGGAAAGGAACGCAAGATACAACAGGGCACGATAATCACGGAGAAAGACAGAAGTAACCACGGAAACCCGCTACCGAGCGGCATCAACACTTGCGAGCAGATCAGCGCCGGGATAACGGACCCAAAAACCCCCAGCTGGAAACTCTTGATCGCGCCGACGGGATCTTCCGTGACGCTGACTAGTTGCATCAGGATCGACACCATCACAATGAATAACAAACCCGATGGTTGCCATTCATTAACGATAAAGACGCCCCAAGCCACCATGAATGTGAAGGCCACTACGGCTGCCACGTAAAAACTGTGGGCAAAGGACGTTGCCTGCCCTAATGGCCGGATATCCTCCTCGTCGTAGGTTTGCCGACCACGCCGGATCCGATTCATGGTATCGATCAGCTTCCTGGCAGCATCAATTTCAGCAAGCAGCCGGACACGCGTCAATAAATCGGGCATCGTGAGTGTTGCAAAATAATCAATAACACGCTGCCTGATCGCAACCATGCGCGCATCGGCCTCTTCATCCGGTTCATCTAGGCGCGCCCGAAAGGCTGCCAGAATCTCGCGATTAACCTCATCGGCCATCACCCGATGCGGAGAGTCTTTAAGCAGCATACCCAGCTCCTTGAGCCGGATATTGAAATCCGCGATATCGGCAAAGAACTCATTCAAGCCACAGCGGATCGACCGGGCATGCAGCGCCACTTCCGGATCCTCTGCGCTGGCATATTCCAGGCTCTGGTGCATAGCCTCGATATCCTTGGCCCATACCCGCATGGTCTCCACATGATCATAAGCCTCCGGGTTATTCACGACCTGTGTCACCTGCGTCGTAATGCGGTCGCTCATCTCACGAAGCGGCGGCAGATAGGCTGCAAATCCCTTCCGGATATGAAACACACCCCAGACAAAAGCCACCGCCAGTATGCCGATGACAATCACACTGATGCGTTCACCGGCAATACGGATGGCATCTTCAGGATTGGGCGTAGATTTGGCCACAATGGCTGCCGTGTAGCCTGACAGAATTGAGGCGTAAGAACCAAAGTACTTGAGCTTGCTGCCAAAAAACGCAGAAACCCCCATCCAGATCGCTAGACCACCTGCAAAAAGCCAGGGGGCCTGGGGAAACACCCAGTAAAGCGCCACGCAGGCCACCCCGCCCGCAACAGTGCCAAACAAACGCGCATAGCTTTTGGCAAAGACCGCCCCCGAATCGGGCAATGACAGAATGCACGCACACATGCCCGCCAGGCCGGCCATATCAATCAGCGCCTCGAAGCTCGTAAACAACGCGAGCCCAAAGGCCAGCATCGTCAACAAACCCAGTTTCAAACCAGCACGCACTCTCGCCAAAACGTCAGACGATAAGGGAAACTCCAGCGGTGGAAACCAGCGCAAGGCAGCCATGCAGAATGGGGTTCCGATTGAAAGCGAACGAAAGGGAATTCGCTAATAAATCAAAATACTATGACAGTGACGCATGATACATTGCATAATTCGTCACTCCAACTCAGACAACACAAACGCCCTGCAGAGGAACCCCCGTTATGAACAAGATCCAACTCCCGCCCTACGAGCAGATTGTCCTCATTTTCCAGGGCGGCGGCTCCCTTGGTGCCTATCAGGCGGGCGTCTACGAAGGCATGGCCGAAGCAGGCATTGACCCTACCTGGGTCGCCGGCATCTCGATTGGTGCCATTAACGCGGCCATCGTCGCCGGCAACCCTCCGGAAAAACGGGTAGAACGGCTTCGCGATTTCTGGGAAACCGTGTGCCGACCACCATCAATGTCGGCAAGCTTCGCTGCTGAAGCCGTCAACATGCTGGGGTTTGGCTTTGCCCCTTTTCAGGAAAGCGTCAAACACACCATCGACAAAGCGTTCGGCTCCTATGCCGCTACCATGGCTATTCTGGAGGGGCAAAACGAATTTTTCTACCCGCGCCCCTTCGCCCCCGGCTTTGGCAACCCGAGCCAGGTCAGCTTCTATGACACCGCACCGCTGAAGGCCACACTGGAGCGTCTGGTCGATTTCGACCGCATCAACCATAAAGACTCGATGCGCATCTCGCTGGGTTCGACCAATGTCGGCACCGGTAACTTTGTCTTCTTTGACAACCGTCACATGAAGATCGGGCCGGAGCACATCATGGCTTCCGGTTCACTGCCACCGGGCTTCCCCGCCACCGAAATTGATGGCGAGTACTACTGGGACGGCGGTTGCGTTTCCAACACCCCGTTGCTCTACATCATGAACGAAAGCAACAATCAGGACAGCCTCATCTTCCAGGTCGACCTGTGGAGTGCTCATGGCAAATTGCCGTCCAACATTTTTGAAGTCACCGAACGTCAGAAAGACATCCAGTATTCCAGCCGGACGCGTGCCATCACCGACCTGGTGCGCAATATGCACCGGATGCGCAAGCTGCTGTTGAATACGATTGACCGGATTCCTGCAGCCGTCCGTAAAGCCGATCCCTACTTCGATCAGATGGCCGAGCAGGCCATGGGTTCGAATTACAACGTTGTGCAGCTGATCTATCAGAACAAGTTCGGTGAAGGCCAGTATAAAGACGCCGAGTTCAGTTCAGAAAGCATGGAGCGCCACTGGCGCATCGGGCTTGACGACATCGAAGAAACACTGGATGACACATCCTGTCTGGCGATGCCCCCCAAAGGTGAAAACTTCGTGACCTACGATGTGCACCGGAAAGAACGCTTCACCGCGGAATATACCGACCCGACAGCGCAACGCAATGCCTTCAGCGACTATGCGTTTCACTCGGGACACGTCGAGACACACAAGCCCAACGCGTCTGGCACTGTCACCAAAGCCGCCCCGAAAAAAGCCCCGGCTCAACGTAAGGTCACGCCGGCTCCCCAAAAAGCAACCCCCGGCAAGTCACGCGCCAAACCTGCGGCCAAGAAGGCCGTCAGCAAGCGCTAAGGGCGTCTCTCTCTAAAAGCAAACAGGCCGCATCTGCGGCCTGTTTGCTTTTAATACTCCGATGCGTCGTCAGTGAGAACGATCGACCGCAAAATCGGCCAGTTCTTCCAGCGCCTTCTTGAAGGGTGTTGCTGGCAATTCAACCAAGGCAGCACGCGCCAGGGCGGCCTCACGTCGTGCCGCTTCCCGCGCCATGTCGAGCGCACCGCTCTCATGCACCGCCTTGAGCACCGCATCAAATTCTTCCAGACCGCCCGACTCAATCGCCTGCCGAATCGCCGCGGCAATCTCCGGGGTACCGCGATCACGCGCGTAAATCAGCGGCAGGGTTGGCTTACCTTCCGCCAGATCATCGCCCAGATGTTTACCGGTATCCGCCTCGTTGCCTGAATAATCCAGCACATCATCAATAATCTGGAAGGCCGTGCCCAGATGCATCCCGTAACGAGCCAGCCCATCTTCCAGCGCAGGTGAGGCATCGGCCAGCACCCCCCCCAGACGCGAGGCCGCCTCGAACAGTTTGGCGGTCTTGTAACGGATGACTTGCAGGTAACGCTCTTCGGTCACATCGGCATCATTGCAGTTCATCAGCTGCAGCACTTCGCCTTCGGCAATAATATTCGTCGCTTCCGACAGCACTTCCATCACACGCATGCGTCCCACGGACACCATCATCTGGAAGGCGCGGGAATACAAAAAATCACCGACCAGCACACTCGCCGCATTGCCGAACAGTTCATTCGCCGTTTCCCGGCCACGACGCAGGCTCGACTCATCCACCACATCATCATGCAACAGCGTCGCCGTATGAATGAACTCCACCACCGCCGCCAGTGTCCGGGCCTGTGGGCCCGGCACACCGCAGGCACCCGCGGTCAGCAAAAGCAAAGCCGGACGCAGGCGCTTGCCGCCACTATGAATAATATATTCCGACACCTGCCGGACCAGCACCACCTCGGAATGCAGCGAGGCGCGGATCACATCGTCAACCAGCCGCATCTCATCGGCGATCAACTCGGCAAATAACGGTTTGGAAGGTTGGCTGGAACTGGCTGTCACGCGGGAAGACCGTCAATAAGCATCAAAGGGGCGAATTTACGGGCGACAGCGCCCCGAGTCAAGGCAAAACACCAATCAGAGCCCGATGCTCCCGGCAAAAACATCAAACACTTTGACAACAAAGGATTTTTTGCGTAAACTTGCGAGTTCTTTGCAATATCCCTTTGGAGTCCAACATGTACGCGGTCATAAAAACCGGCGGCAAGCAGTATCGCGTTGTCGCAGGCGAAAAAATCAAAGTAGAACAGATACCGGCAGAAGTTGGCACCCAGATCACCATCGACCAGGTTCTCATGGTCGGCGAAGGCGAATCCGTGAAAATCGGCGCGCCGCTGGTGGCAGGTGCAACGGTATCGGCTACGGTTCTGAGCCAGGGTCGTCACGACAAGGTTCGCATTTTCAAAATGCGTCGTCGTAAGCACTACCAGAAGCGTCAGGGCCATCGTCAGAATTACACCGAACTGCAGATCAACGCGATCGCAGGCTAATCCGGTTTAGCTAAGGAGCCTCACACCATGGCACATAAAAAAGCAGGCGGTAGTTCCCGTAACGGTCGCGACTCACAGGCCCAACGATTAGGTGTTAAAGCCTTTGGTGAGCAATTCGTTTCAGCTGGCAGTATCATCGTTCGTCAACGTGGTACACGTATGCACGCTGGTGAAAACGTAGGCATGGGTAAAGACCACACTTTGTATGCAAAAGGAGATCGGTGATGTGCTCTGGCAGATTGCTGGATTGTCTACGGTGATGGGCTGGAGCTTAGCTGACTTGGCGAGTAAGAACTTGCAGAAGCTGGCACAGCGTCAAGAGAACAATACTTTGAAAGGATCTGGTTATGATCGATAATAAAGAACCACTTCAAACATATGGCTTTACG
>JALRGK010000065.1 GCA_023253415.1 Rhodocyclaceae bacterium | reverse complement strand
GGCATTTTTTGCCGCCTGGATTTCCGGGTCAACCACGCCTTTGCTAATGAGGAACTGCGCCCATTCAAAATCGGAGTCGCCATTGAGCAGCGTGTTATCCAGATCAAATAAGGCAATGTGGCGTTGTTGATTCATTAAATTCAATCCGTGGTGACAGCTGGGGTAACAAACGATTCGGCCAGTGCGGCACGCAATAAGGGCAGGGTAATCGGGCGCTTCTGCTCGAGTGACAGTTCGTCCAATCGACGAATGAGGCCCGCCAGGCTAGATAGGTCGCGCGGGGCGCGTTGATACAGATAGTCTAAAACCTCGGGCGTGAGCGCCCAGCCCCGGTGTTCGGCTCGCTTTGCCAGCAGTTGTCGTTGCGCAGCCTCGTTCAGGGGTTCCAGGCGGTAAATATGGCCTGCCCCCAGACGTGTACGCACGTCTTCCCGCAATCCTGTCTGGGCATCGGGCGGCAAATCCATCGTTACCAGAAGTCGTTCTCCGGCGTGAGCCAGGTGCACCAGATGGCGGAACAGGTCCTGTTGTTCGGTTTCGCCGAGTTTTTGAGCGTCTTCCAATATCCAACCGCCAGTAGGGGGCAAAGGTGCCATGTCCGCCAGAGGAAGCGGACTAAAACCCGTGCTGGCCATACATTGGCTCAAAAACGACTTGCCGCAACCGGTAGGACCCCAGATCACGAACAGATTGCCCGGATACGACTGAACCGGCTGATTCAGCCAGGTTTTCAGGGCAGCCAACAGCTCGACGTTATCTCCCGGCAAAAAATGGCTCAGGGAAGGTGTCTGGTCGGGCAGAAGATCGAGTATCAGTTGTTGCATGGTCACCTGCGTCGTCAGGCAGGTTGCATCCTCATCGGTTACAATTCGCGGTATCAATGCGTCCGCGCTGGTCGAAGCCGCCATTTTACACGGCATTCCGCCCCGGGCGCTGCATACTTACTGCCTTCTTGATTTAAGGATCGCCCATGTTCTGCCCGTTGAATCACGCTCGCCAATTGTTTGCTGTTCATGACACCAAAGCTGGTGGTGGGCTGTCTTATCGTGATGCCGGTGTGGATATGGAAGCCGGTGATGAACTGGTCGAGCGCATTAAACCGATGGCTAAGCGCACCATGCGCGAAGGCGTCATGGCGGGTATTGGCGGTTTCGGCGCCATGTTCGAAGTTTCGAAGAAATACAAGGAGCCAGTGCTTGTTTCGGGCACGGACGGTGTTGGCACCAAGCTGCGTCTGGCCTTTGCCTGGAACCGGCATGACACCATTGGCCAGGATCTGGTGGCCATGAGTGTTAACGATATTCTGGTGCAGGGTGCCGAACCGCTGTTCTTTTTGGATTACTTTGCCTGTGGCAAGCTGGACGTCGATACTGCAGCCGCTGTGGTGGGCGGTATTGCCAAAGGTTGTGAACTGGCCGGTGCCGCGCTGATCGGTGGCGAAACTGCTGAAATGCCAGATATGTACCCGGCTGGTGAATATGATCTGGCCGGTTTTGCGGTTGGCGCGGTCGAGAAATCACAGATCATCGATGGTAAGAACATCAAGGCCGGTGACGTGGTTCTGGGTCTGGCGTCCAGTGGTGCCCACTCGAACGGTTACTCGCTGATCCGCAAAATCATCGAGCGCAGCGGTGCCAAGCCGACAGATCTGCTCGACGAGCAATCGCTGGGTGATCTGGTCATGGCGCCGACCCGTATTTATGTGAAGTCGGTACTGGCTGCTTTCCAGGCGGTGCCTGGCGCCCTGAAGGGCCTGGCCCACATTACCGGCGGTGGCATTACCGAAAATGTGCCGCGCATTCTGCAAACGGGCCTCACTGCCGAGATTCAACGTAACAGCTGGGAGCGCCCAGCGCTGTTCAACTGGCTGCAAGAAGCCGGTGGCGTGGCCGACGATGAAATGCACCGCGTCTTCAACTGCGGTATCGGCATGGTGATCGTCGTCGCCCCGGAAAACGCGGATGCTGTGAGCAAGGTCCTGGCCGAACATGGTGAACAGGTGAGCCGTATTGGCGTCATCCGTGCCAGTCACCCGGGCGAAGCACCAACCGTGGTGGTTTAAGCCTTTCGAAATTCCGCAACGCGCCGACCAATCAGGTCGGCATTGTTGATTTGGAGGCAGTCAAAG
>JALRGK010000009.1 GCA_023253415.1 Rhodocyclaceae bacterium | reverse complement strand
CGTGCTCGCAACTCGAACACCCCAGCCGTCTTCTGGCTGGACCCGTACCGTCCGCACGAAGCCGAGCTGATCAAGAAGGTTAAAAAGAACCTGATTGATCACGACCTGACTGGCCTGGATATCCAGATCATGTCGCAGGTTCGCGCCATGCGTTTCACCCTGGAGCGCGTCATCCGCGGTCTGGACACCATCTCCGTCACCGGTAACATCCTGCGTGACTACCTGACTGACCTCTTCCCGATCATGGAACTGGGCACCTCGGCCAAGATGCTGTCGATCGTGCCACTGATGGCGGGTGGCGGCATGTACGAAACCGGCGCCGGCGGCTCGGCACCGAAGCACGTACAACAGCTGACCGAAGAAAACCACCTGCGTTGGGATTCGCTGGGCGAATTCCTGGCACTGGCCGTGTCGCTGGAAGATCTGGGTATCAAAACCGGCAATGCCCGCGCCAAGCTACTGGCCAAGACCCTGGACGCTGCCACCGGCAAGCTACTCGACAACAACAAGTCGCCTTCACCGAAAACCGGTGAGCTCGACAACCGTGGCAGCCAGTTCTATCTGGCCATGTACTGGGCACAGGAACTGGCCAACCAGACCGAAGACAAAGAGCTGGCAGACAAGTTCAAGCCGCTGGCTAAGACACTAACTGACAACGAAGGCCAAATTGTTGCCGAGATGAAGACGGTTCAGGGCAAGGCAGTGGATATTGGTGGCTACTACAAGGCTGATTCCGAGAAGTGCAAGGCAGTCATGCGTCCGAGCGCCACGCTCAACGCTGCACTGAAGGCGGCACGCGGTTAAGCGCTAAACCCGCGCCACCTCAAAAAGCCCACCGGATACCCGGTGGGCTTTTTGTTTTTTAATCACCCAAAACTATCGCTCTGTATTTAACAATTAATAAACATATTTAACAGAAGTTAATATTAAATCACATAAAAATAAAACGATTTATTTGATATGCCCAAAGCATTTAATTGGGCTGTTTGCACTCTTCTATAAGATAGAATTTTCAAGTGTTTCAATGTGTTGCAAAAGTTACACCGTGAAATGCGCTAACAATATTCAAATAAATCAAGGAACTAAAATGAGCACCATGAACCAACGGGTAATAAATAACCCGAAGTTCCAGGACCTGGTGGCAAAACGGGGACGTTACGCCTGGTCATTATCCATTCTGGTACTGGCCGCCTTTTATGGCTTTGTACTGCTGGTTGCCTTTCAACCAGCCCTGATCGGCGCACCGGTCAGCGAAGGCTCTGCCTGGACCTACGGGGTGGTGGGCGGTCTTTTCATCTTCATCTCCTTCTGGTTACTCATGGCGCGCTATGTACATCGAGCCAACGGCGAATTCGATGCCATCAATCAGGAAATCCTGCGCGAAGCCTGGAAAGGGGAACAGCAATGAACCGTCTTATGACCAAACTGTCGCTAACTGTGCTGGCGCTCGCACCACAAGCCCTGCTTGCCGCTGGACCTGCGATGGAGAACGCCGAGAAGCAATCGCTGAACATTCCGGCCATCATCATGTTCCTGATCTTCGTAGCCATGACCCTGGGCATTACCTACTGGGCCGCCAGCCGTACCAAATCAGCAGCAGACTTCTACACGGCCGGTGGTGGCATCTCCGGCTTCCAGAACGGCCTGGCGATTGCCGGTGACTATATGTCGGCAGCGACCCTGCTCGGCCTCACCGCCATGGTGTACAGCAAGGGCTACGATGGATACATTTATATGTTGGCCTTCTTCGCCGGCTGGCCTTGCATCCTGTTCCTGATGGCAGATCGCTTGCGTAATCTGGGCCGATTCACCTTCGCCGACATTACCTCCTACCGCCTGGATCAGGGCAAAGTCCGTACCATGGCCGCCATCTCGTCGCTGACCGTTGTCTGCTTCTACCTCATCGCCCAGATGGTTGGCGCCGGCCAGCTGATCAAACTGCTCTTCGGTCTGGACTACGAAGTGGCCGTGGTCGTTGTAGGTGCCCTAATGATGGTCTATGTCACCTTCGGCGGCATGATCGCCACCACCTGGGTACAGATCATCAAGGCCTGTCTGCTGCTGACTGGCGGCACCATTGTTATGGTACTGGCCATGACGCAGTTCGACTTCTCGTACACTAACCTGATCGAGCGTGTCACCAGCCTGCACAAGAATGGCTTTGCCCTGCTCACCCCGGGCAACCTGCTGTCTGACCCGATTACCGCCATCTCGCTGTGTATGGGTCTGATGTTTGGTACCGCCGGCCTGCCGCATATTCTCATGCGCTTCTTCACGGTGTCTGATGCCAAAGAAGCGCGTAAGTCGGTACTCTACGCATCGGGCTTTGTGGGCTTCTTCTTCAACGTCATCTTCCTGATGGGTCTGACTGCGATCCTGATCGTGGGCCAGGATCCCCAGTTCTTCGAAGGTGGTCAGATTGGCGGCAAAATCGTCGGCGGTGGCAACATGATCGCCATGCACCTGGCCAAGGCGGTGGGCGGCGATCTGCTGCTCGGCTTCCTCGCTGCCGTTGCCTTTGCCACCATCCTGGCCGTTGTTTCCGGCCTGGCACTGGCTGGCGCTTCGGCCATTTCGCATGATCTGTATGCCCGTGTGATCAAGAAGGGCCAGGCCAGCGAATCCAAGGAACTGGCTGTGTCCAAGCTGGCATCCATTGCCCTGGGCATTGTGGCTGTTGGTCTCGGTATCCTGTTTGAGAAACAGAACGTCGCCTTCATGGTCGGCCTTGCCTTTGGTATCGCCGCATCGGCCAACTTCCCGGTGCTGTTTCTCTCAATGTACTGGAAAGGTCTCACCACCCGTGGTGCACTGGCTGGCGGCTATGCCGGTCTGATCTGTGCCGTAACACTGGTACTGCTCTCGAAGTCGGTCTGGGTCGCCGTTTTCGGTAACGCCGAAGCTGTCTTCCCCTATGACCAGCCAGCGATCTTCTCGATGCCCCTGGCCTTTGTTGTCGCGTTCATCGTCTCGAAACTAGATGCAAGCCGTCAGGCCAAAGCAGAACGCGAAGCCTTCGCCGATCAGTTTGTGCGCGCACAAACCGGTCTGGGCGCCGCCGCCGCATCCAAACACTAAACAGCGAGACCCTCGGCTCGATGCTCATCCATCGAGCCCAACAAAATGCCCGCCAAACCGGTGGGCATTTTTCATTAAACCGAAAATAGACTCAATAAGACAATCTGGCGTAGGGCGTCTTCGCTGACGCCTCAATCGCCTGCCGCAGCGTGATAATGCCCTGCGCCTCGAGCAACGGCACCAGCTTCAAAAACACCTGTGCCGTGGCAACCGCATCCGAATAAGCACTATGACGATGCTCAATGGAAACCCCCAGCAACGCCATACTGGCCTCCAGGCTGTGATGGGGCTGATTCGGATACGCTACCGCTGACAGTAACAACGTATCCACGACAGGCTGACGGAACACCACGCGCGTGCTTTGTTCTTTCATCTGTAAAAAACGCATATCAAAGGCCACATTGTGACCCAGCAATACACTGCCCATACAAAAATCATAAAACTCGGGCAATACTTGTCCAATCGTTGGTTTACCCGCCACATCGGCATTGCTAATGCCGTGAATCTTTTCACTTTCCGGATTAATAGGCCGCAGCGGATCTATCAATGCTTCAAAAGCATGGTCAGCGTCTATATGGCCATCCACAACACGCAGCGCACCAATCTGGATAATCTCGTCGCCATGACTCGGCTGCAAACCCGTCGTCTCGGTATCAAATGCCGTATAGACCAGATCCGCCAGCGGCCGATCTAGCACCTCAGCACCGGATGATCTGTCACAGAGCGCTTCATACATCGAGCGCTGCTCGACAATCCTGGCTTCCACCTCATCGATCTTATGATCACGCTGGTCCGCTAACCGATTCATAGCACTAATGACGGCCTGCAACTCAGGGGGCCCCTGCACCTCCAGGCGTAGATCCCGGTTACTGCTCAACATCACCGCAAGGCGTTCGGCAGTCGCTGCCATACCAGTGACATAAGCACGAAAGAGACGATTCAATAGTGCAAAGCCCACCAACAATGCCAATACTGTCAGCAGCGCACCAATGGGTAATAACTGCTGGAAGTAATGGGTAAAGATTGCCCGATGCTCAAGCGAACCCTCCGCCCAAGCAAATACGGCCACCCCGACAAAAGGGCCCGCCATAAGTAATGCCAATACAATCAGGGCAAGTAGATATCGGGTTCGGATTCGCATACCAATCCTCTCACTCGTTTGAATAGTCACCACAGACCTGCAAAACTCTAGCAGCAAGCTTAGCGATTTGCAGAATGCCACACCAACAAAAAAGCGCCCAAAGGGCGCTTTTCGTAAATATCTGGCGGAGCGCTTAGTCAGTGCCGTATTGTCTCAGGCTATTCAGGGAAATTTACAGGGAATTCTTGCAGAACCGAACTAAGACTTAGCTTTTAAAGCCCACACTGCCGCATAAAATTAAAAAAGAATTTATAGATATCAGGGAAAAACAGGGATTAGCACACAGTAGTAACAGATGGCTGAACTTGACCTAGCCCATCGCCACCCAGCCGACTTGCTCCCAACCCCAAAAGTTGCGTGAGTATATTCTTCACCCGGTAGAGCTCACCTTCTTCAAGCCAAAGCAGTAACGCTGGGCTGTATCCGGTTTGAAAGACACTTTGTTAAGGTGTC
>JALRGK010000245.1 GCA_023253415.1 Rhodocyclaceae bacterium | reverse complement strand
CAGGGAGGTCATGGCAAAGAGTGCGGTGCCGAGTACGAGTGTTTTTTTCATGGTGTGCTCCTGTGGGGGGGGGGTAATGCGAGATGAGTGGGAGATGCTTTGAGGCAATTATTTGCCGTTGAGGGTTAAACGGATGATGAGCGTCACATCGTTGGCAACGGTGCCGGTTGCCGACCAGGCACCCTGCCCCAGATTGAAATCTAGACGCTTGATGACAACGGTACCGTCCAGGCGGGCGGTCTGTGCAGACTCCCGGGTTAGGGTGACCGGAAACGTCAGTGCTTTGGTTTTGCCACGAATCGTCAGGTTGCCGGTGAGCTCGAAATGATCTTTGCCCAGCGGCTTGACCTTGCTCACTGAAAAATCGGCGGTTGGATACTGCTGAACGTCAAACCAGTTTTTACCCAAAGCTTCGGCCGTGGCCTCATCGTATCCGATATCAAAGCTGCGGATATCAACTTCGGCCTTGGCGCTGGCGTTGGCAGGCTTCTCCGGATCAAATCGGACTTGAGCCATAAACTTACTGAAGCGTCCTTCAGTCTTGCTGCCCATGAGTGTGGGCACGAATTTGATCGACGATTTTGCCGTATCGACCCGGTCATATTCGACGGCGTTTGCCGGGCTGGCGAGCACCGGAGCCATGAGCAGTGCTGCCGAGAAAGCAGTCATGAAACGCATAGTGCCTCCTTATTGACCCTGGCGTGGCATCCGCATGCGAGCCATCAGATTGTCTTTGTCGATAACCTGATGTTTGATGGCCGCGGCAATATGAAGCACTACCAAGGCCATTAGGCTGTTCGCCAGAAAACCATGCACTTCCTTGAGCGTGTGCGCGAGCGCTTTGTCCTTGTCGAGCAGATTCGGCAGATCGAACAGGCCGAAATAATTGGTGGTAAACCCTTTGGCAGAACTCATGAGCCAGCCGGTGAGGGGGATGGCGATCAGCAAAATATACAAGAGCAGATGTACGAGATGGGATATGCCGATCTGCCAACGCGGCGTGCCCGCAGGTTGTGCGGGCGGTTGATGGGAGGCGCGCCAGAAAACGCGTAACACCCACAGGTACGCGATTGTTACGCCCAGCCACTTGTGCCAGCCCACCATCTGTATGCGCTCCGGGCCGATGGGTAACTCGCCCATACCAAGCCCGATAAAATAGGCAGCAAGAACCAGCCAAGCCATGAGCCAGTGAAGCGCAATGGCGGGCGTTGTGTAGCGAAGGCTATCGCTGGCGTTCGGGAGTGTGTTTGAATGCATGTGTCGTCAGTGTTTGTAACAGAATTTTATATGTCGATAGATTGCACCGGTGGTCGGCGCAGATCGTTCGACGATTATGAAGGCTTTGTTCGAAAATTATGAAGTTTTCTGCAGGAGCGCCGATAACCGTCCCTGTTGGACGATTTGCACCGTCACCCACTGGGCCGCTGCATTTTGGTTCTCTGCTGGCGGCGGTGGCCAGTTGCCTGGAGGTTGGGGCAGGGACATGGCTCGTCCGTGTCGAAGATGTGGACCGGCCACGAACGGTGGCGGGCATGAGTGCGCATCAGCTGGAAACACTTGCGGCATATGGCTTTAAGTGGTCAACGTCGGGTGTTGTGCGCCAATCGGAACGCAGTGCCCTGTATCAAACGGCGCTTGAGCGACTGATCTCAACAGGTTTGGTTTATCCCTGTACCTGCACACGCAGCATGCTGGCGAATGATGCTGATACGCAAGTCGGTGTGGATGGCGCGCGGATCTACCCCGGCCATTGTCGTCATTGGCAACCAGGTGACCCGGTGCCTGAAAAAGCCGCGTGGCGTTTTCGTGTCGGTGGCGTGGATGATCCGCCGATCGTGTTTCATGACCGTATACAGGGGGATCAGGCGCAGCAACTGGCCCGCGAGGTGGGCGATTTCGTCATCAAGCGGGCAGATGGCTGTTTCACCTATCAGCTGGCAGTGGTGGTGGATGATCTGGCGCAAGGCGTCACACAGGTCGTGCGTGGCGCGGACCTGCTGGATTCCACCGCAAGACAGATTGCGCTGGTTGAGGCGCTGAACGGCCGTGTGCCAACGTATGCGCACATTCCCATCGTCACGAACCCCGCCGGCGAGAAACTTTCGAAGCAAACCCGGGCGGCAGCACTGCCTACAGTGGGAGAGCAGGCTAGGGTGGCTGCCTTATGGCATGCGCTGTCATTCCTCGGGCAATCGCCTCCGGACGCACTGATGCGGGGCGGGGTGGAGACACTCTGGCAATGGGCTGCCGTACACTGGTCGATTGAACGCGTGCCTAAACAGCGTTCCGGTGGGGCGTTCCCGAAAATTCCAGAATAAACCCGATATAAGCTTATGATTGCCAAACGATGAATGCTATGAAAAACCGCTGTCAGAGACTCTTGTTTGCGGCGTTCTGTGTTCTCGCTCTGGCAGCCTGGAAGCCGCTTGAGCGTAAGCCCGCGCTTGCCCCAGTGTATGCCAATCAGGCTGCCGTGAATGGTATGACGGGTATTCGATACGCGATTGATCAGCCGGACGGCATCAACGAATTACTCAAAGACCTCGAGAATAGCCTCCGGATCATGAATCGTGACCATCCCGGGGCTCCCATCAACTATCTATCGATTTCCGGGGGCGGTGGCAGAGGTGCTTTTGGTGCGGGCTTGCTCAATGGGTGGACGCGTCGTGGTGATCGGCCACATTTCAATATGGTGACCGGCGTCAGTACGGGTGCATTGACGGCGCCATTCGCATTTCTCGGGCCTGAATACGACCAAACACTCAAAGCGCTGTACACCAACGTCAGCGATCCGGACATCTATCGAAAACGGAGCTATGCATCTTTAGTGCTCTCGGATGGGCTGGGTGATAGCACGCCGCTATATAACCTCATTGGCAAATACGTCACTCCCGATTTTGTGCGCAAAGTCGCGCATGAATATGTCGTTAACAATCGCTGGTTGTTGATTGCTACGAATAATCTGGATACGGGTCAACCGGTGATCTGGAATATGGGGAAGATTGCCGCGCACGGCACGTCGGAAGCGTTGGTTCTGTTCAAACAAGTCATGCTCGCATCCGCCTCTTTGCCCGGGCTCTTTTCACCGGTGATGATTGACGTGCAGTATCAGGGGAAGACTTACCAGGAAATGCACGTGGATGGTGGTGTGAGTCGTCAGGTATTCATCTATCCGGCTTCGCTCTTTCGCGAAACCGGTGCCTACAAATTGATGGAGGGTCGAAAGCGGGAGGCCTATCTGATTCGTAACGATATCCTGCAAGCGGATGGCTATCAGACCGTCGAGCGCAATACCCTATCGATTGCCAATCAGGCGCTGTCGCAGTTTTCACAGTCTCATGGTGATGGAGATATTTTTATGGCGTACCTGACGGCACGCCAGGATGGGTTTGGCTTTAACCTCGCCTTTGTGGCCGATGAAATCAAGAAGCGGAATCCCAAGCTGCGTTTTGATCCGGAATATATGCAGACCCTATTCAACTATGCGGAAACGCGTGCGGAAAAAGGTTACCCCTGGTCGAAAGTACCACCGGGGCTTAACGAGGCACTATCGACGAGCCTAATGAAATATCGTGAGGCCGTGAATGGTGGTGACAAAAAATAGGGAGTTGTCGGATGGGCAACGTGTTGAAAAGATGGATGCCATACGCCACATGCAAACTGAAAACCTGGATGGTGATATCTCTTGCTATATTCGGTATGGCAGCCTGTAGTCAGGAGAGGAATACAATGACCACACCAAACGCTTCAACCCGACAGCCCATTACATTACAGAATCCGCCTGGTACGGAATCAGTGGTTCTTGGCATGGGCTGCTTCTGGGGTGCCGAAAAACGCATGTCCGAGCTACCCGGCGTGGTCAATGTCGAGAGTGGCTATGCCAATGGGGATATCGCGGGCAACTACGATGCAGTGCTGGCGCATGAGCGTGCGTTGCGCTTTGGCAAGGCACAGGGAAGAAACCATGCTGAAGTTGTGCGAGTCACCTTTGACCCGGCCAGGGTTCGACTGGATCAGGTGCTGGCACGTTTCTGGGAAAATCATGACCCTACCCAGGGCGACCGTCAGGGTAATGATATCGGGTCAAATTACCGGAGTGCCATCTACACGCAAAACGTCCGTCAGCAGGAGACCGCGCTGCAAACACGCGATAGCTACCAGCGGGCACTGAGTGCTGCCGGCAAGGGTGCCATCACCACCGAGATTGCACCACTCACCGCCTACTTTCCGGCAGAGACCTATCACCAGGATTACCTCAAAAAGAACCCGAATGGGTATTGCGGTTTAGGTGGCACGGGCGTGAAGTATCCTGTTGCGGGCGCTCAGGCATCTAAATCACCGTCATCCGTGGCGAGCAAAGTTCTGGATGGTAAGGCATTGGCATTTGCGCGGCAGCTGGTTGTCTTCGAGGCAGAAGACTGCGGCTATTGCAAACTATTCAAGAAAGAAATTCTGGATCACTGGAAATCCGATGTGCCCGTTGTGACAACCTTCAGTACCAATGCCCCCACAGGGTGGTCACTCGAAAAGGCCTTATTTGCGACACCGACCATCGTGCTTTTCGAGCGAGGCAGAGAAGTTTCCCGATACACGGGTTATAACGGCGAGCAGAAACGATTCTGGCACTGGATCGGTTTTCAGTTGCTCACACCGGAGCAACGCAAAATTGCCTTTGAGCAGGGGACCGAGTATCCGGGAACAGGGTCGCACCTTGATGAAAAAAGGCCGGGTACCTTTGTCGATCCGATTACCGGTGCAGCCTTGTTCCGTAGCGATACCAAATTCAATAGCGGCACCGGTTGGCCCAGCTTCTTCAATCCGGTGCCGGGGTCGATCACGCTACATGAAGATACCAGTCATGGGATGAAGCGCGTTGAGGTTCGTAGTGCCAGTTCGGGGATTCATCTGGGGCACGTATTTGACGACGGCCCACCGCCCACACACAAGCGGTATTGCATCAACGGAAATGTCCTCAAATTTGTGCCGGATAAAGGCCAGTGATTCAGTAATTGTCCGCGTACCGGGTCAGGCTGAGCAATCTGAAAATAATGCGCGCACTGATAATACGAACGGCTCTGTGCAAGCCGGATTTTCGTGCCCAGCTTGATACCGTAATTTCGTGGCAGTTCATGGTTATTTCCTGAGTCAGACGGGATGCCAGGTGTTGGCAGAAATGCGCATCCCGGACAATCAGATTGGCCTCCCGTGCTACGAGCAGGGAAAAAGGGTCCAGATTGGCCGAGCCTAAGGTTGCCCATGTGTTGTCAATAACGCCCACTTTGGCATGCATCAGCCCTGGCAGGTATTCATGGATATGAACACCCGCATCCAGTAAACGGTGATACAGCGACTGCGAGGCATAGTGCTGCAACCTGTATTCAATGCGGCCCTGTAACAACAGGTCAATGCGGACACCGCGCTTGGCTGCACCGAGCAGGGCATTCAGAATATTGCGGCTCGGTATGAAATACGCCATCGCCAGCGTGACCTGTGTGCGGGCACATTCGATGGCTTCGATATAAGCCTGCTCGATACTGCGCCGGTGCAGCAGGTTGTCCCGAAGTAACAGTCCACATGAGACATGACCTGCGATGGAAGGGTCGAGCAAGGTGGGTGCTGGTTTGCCAGCCTGATGAAAGAAAGGGCGACGCGATAGGGTGAGCCATTGACGGTCTATGGCGTGTCCGATCTGTTGCAGGACGGGCCCTTCGATCTGCAGTGCAAAGTCCATTCGCGTGTCTGCGCTATTGCCCGTTGCATCGTCAATGATATTGATGCCCCCTAGAAAGGCCGTGCGACCATCGATGAGCACCATCTTCCGGTGCATGCGCCGTAGCCGAGTACGCTTGCGTGCCAGGAGGTGGCGCCAGAGATGCTGTTCGGGTCGGAAAATGCGGACATGGACACCGGCGTCCAGCAAGCGGGGCAGGTGCACGGTATCGATATTCCGGGCGCCGAAGCCGTCCACAACCAGGCGCACATCCAGACCGCGCCGGGCAGCGTCACAAAGGGCGGTTGTCACCGCCTTGCCGATGTCGTCGTCGGCATACAGATAGGTTTCGAGCCGGATGCTCTGTTGCGCGGACGTTATTGCATTCAGTAGCACCGGGAAATAGGCCGCGCCGTTGTTAAGCAGGGAAAGACGGTTGCCATCAGTGATGGCAGGCGCGGGGTTCAGTGCATGGCGCAGCCGGCCGCTAAAGTCCATATCAACCTGTCAGTTCGAGCTCACAACGCAGTGCCGCGTGATCGGAGATCTTCGACCAGCCTGCGCCGTAGTGCACATCAGCGCGCACAGGCTTCAATCCGCGGATGTAGATGCGATCCAGGCGCAACATGGGCATTGCCACGGGGAAGCTGCGCGCGGGTTTGCCCGCCAGCGTGTCAAAGACTTCCACCATGTCGAGGCGGCGTGCTAGGTGTTCGCTGGCATGATTGCGCCAATCGTTGAAGTCGCCGGCAATAATCAGGGGTTGATCATGGGGGACTATGCGGTCGATCTCTTCGGCCAGTGCTGCCATTTGCCATTTTCGCGAACGTGCCAGAAGTGACAGGTGCGCACACACACAGTGCACCATTTGGCCCTGCCATTCGATCTGGGTATGCAGTAATCCTCGGCGCTCAAAGCTGAGATGTGTCACATCCTGATTGTGACTGCGCTCGATCGGGTAGCGCGACAGAATGGCGTTGCCATGATGGCCATGGTCGTACAAGACGTTCCGGCCGTAGCTGGCGTGCCAGATGGTGTCAGCTAGAAACTCGTGTTGTGGTTGTGCAGGCCAGTTGTCGTGTTTGATCGCGTGCTGCTGGTGCAGACCTTGTACTTCCTGCAAGAAAACCAGATCCGGGTTCAGGTGACGCAGACGATCTCGCAGATCGTGTACCGTCAGACGGCGATTGAACTGCGAAAACCCCTTGTGGATATTGTAAGTCACCAGCGATAGCGTATCGGACATGGTGTGCCCATTGGCCGAGAGGGCCGTCAGGAAACCTCAAGCATACGTTCCATGGCCAGCTTGGCCGCGGCGGTCTGATTGTCCGGTACGCGAATGGCGTTCACCACATGGCCGGCGACCAGGTTCTCGAGCGTCCAGGCCAGGTGCTGCGGATCAATGCGTTGCATCGTCGAACACATGCATACCGTGGGCGACATGAACTGTACGATCTTGCCTTCGGGTGCGACCTCGCGGGCGAGGCGCTCCACCAGATTCAGCTCGGTGCCGACCAGCCAGCGGGTGCCGGCAGGGGCCTCTTTGATCACTTTGACGATGTACTCGGTCGAACCGATGTCATCGGACGCGGCACAGACTTCGAACGAGCATTCCGGATGCGAGATGACTTTGCCCTCGGGGTGCTTGGCTCGGAAGGCCTCGATGTGTGAAGGCTGGAACATCTGGTGTACGGAGCAATGTCCCTTCCAAAGCAGAATCTTTGCGTTGCGGATCTGTTCCTGGGTCAAACCACCGCGCGGTTGGTCCGGGTCCCAGACCACCATGTCGTCTAGCGGAATGCCACGGGTATGACCCGTCCAGCGCCCCAGATGCTGGTCCGGGAAGAACAGGATCTTCGGGCGGCGCGCCAGAGCCCAGTCCAGGATGACAGGGGCATTCGATGAGGTGCAGACAATGCCACCGCGCTCACCGCAGAAGGCTTTGAGATCAGCCGCCGAGTTGATGTAGGTAATCGGTGTCACCTGGTTGGTCGGGTCTTCGCCCAGCGCTGCCGTTAGCTCACGCCAGCAGCGTTCTACCTTGGTCAGATTGGCCATGTCGGCCATCGAACAGCCCGCAGCCAGATCCGGCAGAATCGCTGTCTGGTTGGGCTTGGTCATCATGTCGGCGACTTCGGCCATGAAGTGCACGCCACAGAAAACGATGTATTCCGCATCAGTCTGGCTGGCAAGCCGCGATAACTTCAAGGAGTCACCCGTCAGATCGGCATGCTGGTACACGTCGGCACGCTGGTAATGGTGGCAGAGCAATACAGCACGCGAGCCCAGTTGTTTGCGGGCGGCGTTAATGCGCTCCTGACAGATTTCGTCAGGTAGGTCCCGGTAGTCTTCGAATGACAGCATACTCGACATCCTCAGCCCTGATACCAGGGGAGGCCGTGGAAACGCCAGCCGCCGAGATTGCCGCGGTGATTGTTGGCATCCTTATCGCCCTCGAAGCCTTCGAGAATATTGTAGGCAGCCGTAAAACCAGCTTCCAGCGCAGCGCTGGCCGCGCTGCGGGAGCGGACACCACTGCGGCATAGGAACAGGATCGTTGCTTCACGATCCACCTGACGTTGCAGTTCGCTAATGAACTGGGGATTGCGCGACATCTCCGGGTATTGCACCCAGTCGATTTCTATGGCGCCCGGTACCCGGCCGACCCAGTCCCACTCCGCACGCGTGCGGACATCCACAAGAACAGTGCCGGGGGCTTCTTGCAGCAGCGTTAGCGCTTCTTGGGGTGTCACGTCACCGCTATAGTTGAAGCCCTGTTGTTCGGCACGCAGGCGTGCCTGGGTCAGAATGTCGTTGATTCGGCTCATGATGAATCTTCTGTTAAACCGCTGATGGGGTGGCTCGGAGGCCACGGGATTGGCGATAGAATATCGCTGAACTGGCGAGTATACGCGGCCGTCGCTGCAAGCGGAATCCATGTGGCCCCGCTGGGCTGCTTTACCAAGGGAGCATTATGTCACTGGGGCATCACCATGCGGGGCACGCACATGACCAGAGCGCACTGATCGACGCATTAACAGGCGCGCACGGCAGCGCGGCTTCGAACCGACTGGTTCGGCGTTCAGTTAATGTCAGCATGGGCGTCAACATCGCCCTATCGGTGCTGCAGATCATTGTGGGTTGGTTCGCCCATTCGCATAGCCTGCTCGTTGACGGCTTCCATTCTTTTTCTGATCTGCTCTCTGATGTACTGGTTCTTTTTGTCGCCCGTCACAGCGCACGGGCGGCCGATGACAATCACCCCTACGGGCATGCTCGGCTTGAAACGCTAGCTACCCTGATTCTCGGTGTCATGCTGTTAGCCATTGGTGGCGGCTTTCTGTATTCCGCGGCCGAGCGCGTCATCAGTGTTGAATCGGCACCGCCTGTCGAGATGATGGCGCTATACGTCGCCCTGCTGGCCCTGGTGTCCAAGGAGTGGTTGTTCCGTTACATGCTGCGTGTGGCGAAGAAAGCCAACTCTGCGATGCTCGTGGCTAATGCCTGGCACTCGCGTTCGGATGCGGCTTCGTCGCTCGTTGTGGCGATCGGTATTGGCGGCAGTCTGATGGGCTTTGTTTATGCCGATCTCCTGGCTGCGGCAATCGTCGGTGCGCTCATCGTCAAGATGGGCTGGCAGTTTTCCTACAGCGCACTTGAGGAGCTCATTGACAAGGGTGCCAATGCCGAAGAAATCGAGGCAATCCGCCGCGTTATTGCCGAGACGCCCGGGGTGATCGGGCTGCATGATCTCCGCACCCGTCGTATGGCTGACCGCATTCTGGTAGATGCTCATGTACTGGTATCGCCCCGTATCAGTGTGTCTGAGGGGCACCGGATTGCAGAGCAAGTCAGGCGGCACGTCCGGGAGCGCTGCCCGGAAGTTCTCGATATGCTCGTCCACATCGATCCTGAAGACGACCTGCTGGCGGATGAAGCAGTGCATCACGGGGTGCTAGATCGCGATACCTTGGCCCAATGGCTCGAAAAGGCGTCCTCGAGAATTTGGGGTACGGCAACGGCCTGGTCGCCGGAAAGGATTCAATTGCATTACCTGAATGGGGGGGTCGAGGTGGAAATCATGTTGCCACCTGCGCCTGGTATTGATCCGGAACCTGCGGTGATCGAACAGGGGGTGCGGGATTTGCAGGCCGCAGCGGCTAGTGAGGGTTTACCACTCGATCGCTGGGTGGTTTACCGTCGTTTGAGTCCTGAAAATTAATCCGCACCAAAGTGGTGCGCATTGACCTGGTGCACAGTAGGCCTGAGCGCACCTTTTTGGTGCGATCGAGGTGGTAGATTCGTTATGCTAGTCACGAAAGCTGCGCTAAAAGTGCAATTTCTGAAGCGGGTTGTCGTATCATTGTTGGCATAGATCCTGCTTTGTAAGCAGGGCAAAGATTTTTCTTGTTGCTATATGTGTAGGCCGTTTGAAGCGGCCGCTTTTAGGAGAGAGTTGTTATGACCACCGTGCAAGACGTCCTAAAGCTGGTTAAGGACAACGACGTCAAGTTCGTCGACTTCCGTTTCACCGATACTCGTGGCAAGGAGCAGCACGTTGGCGTGCCCATCAGCCAGTTCAGCGAAGAGAAGTTTGAAGAAGGCCAGGCCTTCGACGGCTCGTCGATCGCCGGTTGGAAGGGTATCCAAGCTTCTGACATGCTGCTGATTCCGGATCCGGCATCGGCTTACATCGACCCGTTCTACGACGAAACCACCCTGGTCCTGACCTGTGACGTGGTCGAGCCGACCGACGGCAAGGGCTATGACCGCGACCCGCGTTCGATCGCCAAGCGCGCCGAAGCCTACCTGAAGAGCTCGGGTATTGGCGACACCGCCTTCTTTGGTCCGGAACCGGAATTCTTTATTTTTGATTCGGTCGAATGGAAGACCGACATGTCGGGTACCTTCGTGAAGATCTTCTCGGAAGAAGCGGCCTGGTCGTCGGACGCCAAGATCGAAGGTGGCAACACCGGTCACCGTCCGGGTGTTAAGGGTGGTTACTTCCCGGTTGCCCCGGTTGATAGCTTCAAC
>JALRGK010000235.1 GCA_023253415.1 Rhodocyclaceae bacterium | reverse complement strand
TGAACAGCTGCTGCTTCAACTCTTCGGCGTTCGTCAGGTTACCGTTGTGCGCCAGCATCAGGCCAAAGGGCGAGTTCACATAGAACGGTTGGGCTTCGGCAAAATTATAGGCCGAGCCGGCGGTTGGATAACGGCAATGACCAATACCCCAGTTACCCGGTAAGGCACGCATATTACGGGTACGAAACACATCACGCACCAGGCCCGGGCCTTTGTGCATGTGGAACGTACTTCCTTCTGCCGTAGAAATCCCTGCTGCATCCTGACCCCGGTGCTGCAGCACCATCAGTCCGTCATAGAGCAGTTGGTTAACCGGAGTGTTTGCAACGACGCCAATAATCCCGCACATGGTGAGTCTCGATCACTTGATAAGAAGAAGTTGCGGCGCCAGTACCGGCGCCATCTGACTGAGCGAATCGGCATAAGCAATATGCTTTGCCAGATCATCGGGCAGCCAGGGCTTGATGTAGGTCACGCCCTGTTCGGCCAACGGCGCCAGACGCGCCTGTCGCCACCAGGGCTCTTCGGGCATACGGGTCATACCACCTATGGCGACCAGCAGCAGAATGAGCAATACGCCGCGAACGGCACCGAAAACCATACCGAGCGTCCGGTCGAAAAAACCGAGGCCGATGGCATGCAGCGTCTTACGCGCCAACACCCGGAAAATCGATACCGCCAGAATGGTTGCGACAAAAACCAGCACCCAACCGCCGGCAATCTGCCAGAAAGTCACTGTGAGATATGGCGCCAACAACTGCACGCCGACCTGCTCACCCCATTCTCTGGCAACGAGAAAAGCAACAATCCAGGAACCCAGTGACATCACCTCGCTCACCATCCCGCGCCAGGCACCCAGAAGCACCGAAGCAGCCAGTATGGCAATGATGGCGTAGTCGAAACCGGTCATAAGGGACAATGCGGTGGCCAGATCAGCGAGCAAAGTCAGCCCGGTACGTCATTATTTCTTGACAACCAGACCGCTCAAACCGGCCTTGGAAATCTTGGCCAGGGCTTTGTCGGCAGCCTCTTTGCTGGCAAACGGCCCTGCCTTCACACGCGTTTTACCGGCCAGATTGCCCGTGGCTTCTTCCGTCCAGCTGGCAACACCTTGCGCTTTCAACTTGGCGCGAACCTGTTTGACATTATCTGCATCGGCAAACACACCCACCTGAATGTAATACTGACCCGCCTGAACAGTCTCTTTAGTATCCTTGGCATCTTTCTTGGCCTCGGCCGGTTTCTTTTCCGGGGCCTTATCGGCCGGTTTAGCCGGCTCCGGCTTCTTATCAACCGGCTTCGGCGCCTCGACCTTCTTCTCCGATGCCGGTTTAGGCTCGACGGGCGCAACCGTTGCCGGTGCGGCAGACGCAACCACAGCGGGTACCGCAGGGCCACTGCTCGGCGCGGCATCTATGGGCTTGCTATCGGCAACCGGCTTCGCATCAACGGCAGCTTCCTTGACGACCACAGGCGCAGCCGGCTCAGATGACGTGCTCACGGGTGGAACAGCCTCTGGTGGCGGCACAACGGCAGCGGCCGCAGCAGCTCGCTTCTCATCTTCCGTCACAATCCGGAAGTCATTGAGTTGTGGCGGCGGCGCAGCATCCATCACCAGCGGCAGCACCGCGGCAACAACGATGACAAAAAATGCAGCCCCCAGTAAACGGCGCCGGGCGCGTTTCTTGAGGTCCTGTTGAATATCTGATTCCGGAGTGTCTGGCTTCATGCCGTTCTGCCCAAATCCTTGAGGACGTCAGCAACTGTTAGGAAAGATCCGAAGGCCACGATTCTATCACTCTCGGTCGCGTTTTTTCGTGCTGCAGCATACGCTGTATGCGGATTTTCAAACGATTCGATCATATCGGCCTTAACGCCCAGAGCCAGCAGAACCTGACGAATTTCATCAGGCGATGCCGAACGCGGATTATCCAGCGGCGTCAGGTACCAGCGGCTGATCAATCGCACCAATGGCGCCAGCACGCCCGTCATATCCTTATCGGCCATCATTCCAAGAACACCATGCTGGGTATGAGCAAATGCCAGTTGGCCCAGATTGGTTGCCAATACTTTGGCCGCTTCGGGATTATGCGCCACATCCAGCACCAGATCCGGCGGTCCGGGAATCACCTGGAATCGCCCGGCCAGTTCGGTTTCGAGTAAGCCGCGGCGCACGGCACCCATGGCGACGGGCAAACGGGATTGCAGACATTCAATCGCTGTCATCGCCGCTGCCGCATTGCGCAGCTGGATTTTGCCGCGCAAACCGGGAAAAGCCAGACCACCCCGGCGTTGAATGGCCTCAACGGGGGCACCGGGCTGACGCAGCCAGTAGCGCCACTGAATACTGGGCAACCCCTCTTCCCCTGCCAAGGGCTCGAAACCGAATGCTTCACCAATCAGGTAAACAATGGCACCTAATGACGCCAACGCCTTGCGTGCCGGAAGTGGCATGTCGGGCTCGGCAACCACCACCGCTTTACCTGCACGGGCAATGCCGATTTTTTCCAGGGCGATGGCTTCGCGCGAATCACCCAGAAAATCCTGGTGATCCAGTGCGACACCCGTGATGATCGCCACATCGGGTCCTTGTTCGGCGGTTGGTAAGCCTCCAACTTAGACATCTTGATAATGGGCTGGTCTTGAAGGTTCATCGTGTTGATGACCAGCATTGCCGTTTTGACATACGGCTCAGCCTCGGCAAGACTCAATCCATTATTCA